>QIGK01000070.1 GCA_003228875.1 Rhodobacterales bacterium | reverse complement strand
CTAAGCTTGGTGCCGCCCTCGACATCCTCAAGCTTAACCGCAGCGCTGCCTTTGGCAAAACCAGCGGCCCCGCCTTTACCAGCGCCACTCAGCTTATAGCTTTCCCCGTCAACAATATCACTAAGGGTAACCGAGCCTTTAAAGGTTGCCTTTACCGGTCCTACTTTTTGAGTAACAACCGCTTCAAACCCTGTCTCAGAGGTTCCGGTCAGTTCTGAACATCCCGGAATGCTGGCTTTTAGTGTTTCCGCGTCATTAAGCGCACGCCAAACTGTTTGGCGGTCAGTCGCGATAATGCGATGCCCCTCAAGATCCATAAATCCTCCCAGATTTTTTTATTACTTTGGCACGGCTTACCAAAATTTTGCAAGGTTTTTGCCTGACGATCACACTAAAATGTTTTGATAAATTTGCTGCGTCGGGTTTAGGTCCGGTTTTTTCGCCAATCGGCCCAGTCTTGCGGTGTGTCCAGATCAATAACAGCTGCCTGACCGGCTGTTGGCACATCAACCAAATATCCGGTCGCATCTTTGATAACATCGCGCGCGCCGCGATCGCCTTGCAAAGCCGCCAGCGTTTCAAAAAACCGCCCGCCAAATAAAACCGGCAGACCTGCGCGGCCTTCCTCGGTATTGGCGCGGCAAATCTCGTGGTTTTTAGCGGGGTCAAATGCCGCAATAAGCTGGTTAAAATGTTGGGCCTCAAGGTCAGGCATATCTGCCAGTGCAATGATAACAGCGTCGCAATCCGATGACAAAGCAGCCATGCCGGCCTGAATGGATGCCGCCATGCCCTCGTACCAGCGGTGCGATATCACGCGGTTGATTTTTAGCCCTGCAACTGCGGTTTCGCGGGCAGGAAGCCCGGGCTGAACAACCACATGAACTTTATCAACATTTGCCTGCAATGCCGTTTTTGCGGCGTGGCGCAGCATTGGTATTCCGGCCACATCCTCCAACAGCTTATCGCTGCCTCTCATACGTTTTGACGCGCCAGCCGCCAAAAGAATTATTTCGATCTTGGGTTTTTTTGCACTGTTTGCAATGCCACCGCGCGGTTGCGGGCGAGTCGGTATTTCTTTAAGCAATCCTCCAACACCCATCGCGGCAATATCGGATGCGGTGACCTCCATACCACAGGCAATGCGCTCTATCACCCAATCCGCCCCGTTAAGCGCCGGAGAACGGACGCAGCCCGGTAAGCCAATTACGGTGCGCTCCGCCTGCTTACCAATAAACAGCAGATTTCCCGGGTCCACCGGCATGCCGAATCGCGATATTTCTCCGCCCGCTATTTTGACAGCACTTGGCCCGACATCGCGAATGTCCGAGGTGGCTGATCCGGTTAGCAACAGAATAACACCATGGCGCGCCGCCGCGATTGCTTTGGCCAAATCTTTGGTCTCATGGGGCACAATCGCTAGATCATCAATTACACATCCCAGCGCCTTAAGCCGGTTTTCGACGGCAACACGGCCTTTTTCAATAATTTTGTCATTCATGCCTTTGGTTCGGGTCAGAATTAAACTGGCATAGCCAAGATTAAACTGATGCAACCGGATCGCCGCGCCAAATTGCGCCGCGCGCAGATCGTCTAGCGGCAAACCGTAGGGAATGATTTTAATCGTGGCCACCATTGCTCCGGCAGTGATCCGCGCGTTATTTGCTTGGGTTGCAATGGTAATGTCTGCGCTGACCCCGTTAATTTGATTAATGCGCGCTATATCAATTTCAAGCACACCGTCGCGGGTTGCAAAAATATTGACCCGACCGGTAAACGGCTTACTGATGCGCAGCTCCGGTAGGTTTTTGTCAACAACGTTAGCAGCAAGCATTTTCGCTGCGAGGTTTTCATCAATATCGCCATGTTCAAGCTGTGCTGCGGTGATGGTTTTTACCTTGGCTTCTTGCAAAATTTCAATATCAGACTCAGCGATAAGCAGACCTTTGCGTAACCGCACATTGCCGAGCTTCAGCGAGTGGGCCAGTATCGCGCCCAAAGCTTGCGCCACCTGAACAGAGCCAAATTTCATCGACGGGTCTCTGGACGACGCAAGCGTTCGGTGATTTCCGCCATAATAGAAACGGCAATTTCGGCCGGAGCTTTTGCGGCAATGTCAGACCCAACCGGCGCGTGGATACGGTTTATTTCACGGGTTTCAAATCCGCGCCTTTGCAACCGTTGTTTTCGTTTGGCATGGGTGCGCGATGATCCCAGACAACCCAGATAAAAGACGTCAGACCGAAGGCAGGCTTCAATCGCCGGATCGTCAATTTTTGGATCATGGGACAAGGTGACAACCGCAACACGGTGATCAAGGTCTAAGCTGCTTAAAGCAGCGTCCGGCCATTCATGGTTTAAGGTTTGCGCGGGGAACCGCGCCGTGGTGGCAAACGCCTCTCGTGGGTCAATAATTGTGACATCATAACCGGTTAATTGCGCCATATTGGCCAATGGTTGCGCGATATGAACCCCGCCAACAATCATCAAGCGTAAGGGCGGGTTATGAATTTTGGCAAACCAGTTGCCGTCAAAGCCGGATTTATCGCTGACAAATCGCGCGGCCAGATCATTGGGTTCCAAAGCCGATACAAGCCGCCGTTGCCAAGTCTTAATGTTGGTTAATATCGCCGCTGCCTTGCGAGATTGGCGCAGGGAAACCAAGTCTTTGATCAAGGTTATCTCCGGCCCTTGGCCTATGCCGACCGGTTCAATTAAAATATGAATTTCACCGCCACATGCAAGGCCAACAGCAAAGGCGTTTTCGTCCGAAACGCCAAATTCCAGAATACGAGGTCGCCCGTCCTGCATAGCCTCAATTGCTTCTTCGATAACCGCGCTTTCAACACAGCCCCCCGAAACCGAGCCAGCCATTTCCATGTTTTGATTGACTACAAGCTGCGAACCAATCGGGCGCGGCGCTGACCCCCATGTTTTCACAACCGTAGCCAATGCCACGTTTTGGCCGGCTTTTATCCAGTCAAGCGCCTGTTCGAGAATTTGGTCATAACCTGTCATTTATTTTCTCGCAATAACTGCATCAATCGGGCCTTTTCGCCGATGTCATCTGGTTTAGACAACGCCTGCGCAAGCGCCGCCAGCGATGCAATATTATGGCCAGCCCGAAAACTGTCAACAAAAGGCAACATTTCGCGAATACCACGCGCTTTTGGTGCGAAGCCATCCCAGCGTAAAAGCGGGTTCACCCAGATCAATTTGCGTGAAGAAAGCTGCAAACGCTCCATTTCGCGGCCAAGCAAATCTGGGTCATCACGGTCAAGCCCGTCGGTAATCAGCAATACCACCGAACCCGAACCCATAACCCTGCGCGACCAATCTCGGTTAAAACTGCGTAGACAGGCACCGATGCGGGTGCCCCCTTCCCAATCTTGCGCTTGCGCACCTGCTTTGGCCAGCGCCGCGTCAACGTCGCGGTGCTTAAAATGGTGCGAAATATTGGTCAGCTGAGTCCCAAAAGTAAAGGAATGCACCTTTGCCCAACCTGCCTCTTTTGCGTTACTAGCAGTATGCAAAAAATGCAAAACAGCACGGGAATATGCCGCCATGGAACCGGAAATATCACAAAGCGCGACAAGGTTTGGCCAGCGTTCACGCCGTTGTTTTTTTGCGATTTGGCGTATTTCACCGCCTTGACGCGCGGCAATGCGCATGGTGGCACGCCAATCAGCCAAATCGCCGCGATGGGCCGCACGGGTGCGCCGTGAAACCATCGGGCGTACCGGCAATCTTAGCTGGGCAATCATTTTTTTGGCAATGGCCATTTCCGCAATGCTCATTTGTTCAAAATCAAGATGTTGCAGGGATTCTTGTGACGAATAAGTCAATGAACCGTCTAATTCTATTTCAGAACCGTCTTGTTTTTCAGATGGCGTTTGCCGGTGTTTGGCACCGTCAAGCAAGGCCTCCGCAGCCCGTTTTTCAGCTGCTTCGGGGGCAGATTGCTCGCGTGCCAGATTGATGGCAGGCAGCAGCATTGCCATCATTTCTTCAAGAAATCGCGAGTCACGCCAATAAAGCCGGAAAATCTGTGCAAAAACAACGCGATGTTCGGGGCGTGATACAAAACAAGCATGCAAAGTCCAGTAAAAATCCTGTTTGTTGGAAAACCCTGCCGCATTGACAGCCATGATCGCGTCTGCAACACGGCCCGAACCAATACGCAACCCGGCCTTTCGCAAAGCACGGGCAAAATAGGTTATGTTTTCAACAAGTTTGCCGTTATCCGGAAGCAGAGTTTCCGTATTGCTGGCCATCACTGACCCATTTCAGCCGAAGCCTTAACATCCTTCAAAATCTCGGCTGCGGCGGAACCCTGCACGCTGATAATGTCATCCTGATATTTAAGAATTGCGCCCAATGTGTCGGAAATAACTTGGGGCGAAAGCGAAATAGCATCAAGCGCCAGCAAACACTTGGCCCAATCCACGGTTTCTGCCAATCCGGGTTTTTTGAACAAGTCCCGACCGCGCAACGCCTGCACAAAAGCAACAATTTCACGGCTAAGCTGATCAGAGGCTTCGGGCACACGCGTATTTAGAATTTCCATTTCACGGTCAAATTCCGGATAGTCGACCCAATGATAAAGACACCGACGCTTAAGCGCATCATGGACTTCGCGGGTGCGGTTGGATGTTAGAATGACAATGGGTGCTTCAGGCGCGGTGATGGTGCCAAGCTCGGGGATTGTAACTTGAAAATCGCTAAGCGCTTCGAGCAAAAATGCTTCAAACGGAGCATCGGTTCGGTCTATTTCGTCTATCAACAACACCGGCGCGCCGCCTTTTTGTGGGCTCATGGCCTCCAGCAACGGGCGGCGGATCAAAAATCTGTCACTGAATATCTCGGTTTCCAGCGTATCAGATGATGACGCACCTGAGGCTTCGAGCGCGCGAATTGCCACCATTTGAGCAGGGAAATTCCACTCATAAACCGCGCTGGATGCATCCAGTCCTTCATAACATTGCAGCCGGATCAATCGCCGCCCCAAACCCATTGCCAACGCTATGGCAATTTCGGTTTTGCCCACCCCTGCTTCGCCTTCCAAAAACAGCGGCCGGCCCAGTTTTAACGATAAAAACACCACGGTGGCCAATTCACGGCCACATATATATCCTTGATCTTTCAACAAAGTCTGTGTCTCGTCGATCGAATTTGGCAGTGTCAATCTGGCATTCCTTTAGTTTATCATTGTTTGGCTAAAGATTTACAGCCCACCCACGCAAATTCACATATCTTAAGATTTTGCGCAGAGTGGCAAAAACTATGCCTTGAATACCCGCGCAATTTCAACCCCTCTGGCCAAACATCAAATTGAATTGACAAGTTGGCAACCTCTGCCCCTTGTAACCCCGACTTGCCGTTGCAGAACTAGAGGGCCGGACGCTCGACTATACAAATGTGGCTGATATTGGCGCTCGGTCCGTTAACCCGCTGCTGTCGGCACGCGAGGTTGGCGGTTGAAAGCGAGGTTAGAAATATGATCTCGTTATGGCAGCCGTAAAGATCACAAATGCTTTTGACCCATGCAAATGTAACAAAATTTCGGCAGCAACGTCTGGGTAAGTTGCGTCCCGTTTTCAACACTATTTGGCTCACGGTGTGCCACACCTGCTATAGAAAAAGATGTCAGCCGTGCTGAATTTTAGATTGTAATACCGGAAATTTCTTAACGCGCACTATGTTCGGTCAGTGACAATAAATTGCCGTCGGGGTCTTTGAACCAAGCAACCATTGCGCCTGACGGCGATATCCAGATGATCAAGCATGTAAGCATGCCTTGTGACCTGCCAAACAGCAGAACATACCAGTTAATTTCAGGTTCCGTATTTGGCGCGCAATAGGTTTTTCTGAACTTTTCCCATGGCGTTTCGCGGCAATTGATCAACCACAAAAAGCTTGCGCGGGTGTTTAAAGCGGGCCAGTGACCGGCAAATTGCTGCGGTGATCTGATCTAGGTCGGGGGTGGCGCCGCGTTGGGCCACCAGCACTCCAAACACTTGTTCGCCAAAATCCATATGGGGCACGCCAATGACCGCGCTTTCCAGAATATCGGGTTGCAGGTCTAGCAATTGCTCTATTTCCTTGGGGTAAATATTGTAGCCACCCGAAATAATCAGATCTTTGCTGCGCCCGACAATATGCACATAACCGTCTTCATCAATACGGCCCAGATCTCCGGTGATGAAAAACCCGTTTTCGCGCAGTTCCTCTGCGGTTTTTTCCGGCATTTTCCAATAACCGCTAAATACATTATGGCCGCGCAGCTCGATCATGCCAACTTCATTTGTTGCCAAGACCTTACCCGTTTCAGGGTTGGTAATAATTATGTCTACCCCTTGTAAGGCAAGCCCGACAGTTCCGGCCCGTCGGTCGCCTTCATAAGGGTTAGACGTGTTCATGTTGGTTTCGGTCATGCCATAGCGCTCAAGAATTCGGTGGCCGGTGCGGGCTTCGAACCGAGTATGGGTTTCAGCCAAAAGCGGCGCGCTGCCCGAAATAAACAGACGCATATGTCGTGTCAGATCAGCGTCAAAGCGGGAATCGTCCAGCAGGCGCGTGTAAAAGGTTGGCACCCCCATCATTGCTGTGGCGCGGGGCAGGTTTTTGACAATCACATCCAGATCAAACCATGGCAGGAATATCATCGACCCGCCAGCCACCAGTGTGACATTGCAGGCCACAAAAAGCCCGTGGGTGTGAAAAATCGGCAAGGCGTGTAATAACACATCTTGATCGGTAAACCGCCACGCCTTTGCCAAGGTTTCTGCGTTGGATAACAGGTTGTTTTGGCTCAGCATTGCGCCTTTTGAGCGGCCCGTGGTGCCAGAGGTATAAAGCAGCGCTGCCAGATCGTCGCCGTGCCGTTCTACGGTAACAAAATCTGCTGAAGCAAATTGAGCGCGCTCAGGAAATGAACCCGTGCCATCCGCCGCTAACGTCTCCAGCATGGCCCCGGCTTGCTGGGCGATACTGCTTAGTTGATCGCGGCGATCCGGCTGGCAAATAAACATGCTGGCGCCGCTGTCTTGAATGAAATACGCCACTTCATCAGGGGTATAAGCAGTGTTCAGCGGCAGGAAAACCAAGCCAGCCTGCACACAGGCAGCGTAAACTGCCAGTGCTTCGGGTGATTTGTCGGTCTGGAGCGCCACCCGGTCACCCGTCACCAGCCCGGCCCCGATCAGCGTATCAGCATAGCGGCTGACCGTGTGTAAAAACGCATCGTGGCAAATTGTTTTGCCATCCTCCAAATGCAGGAACGCGGTTGACTGGCCGATATGACGGCCAAACAAAGTGTCAAACAACGGGTTGGTCAACGCTTGGCTCCTTGTTGTAAATTATAGACCCCAACCGCGCCATTGCTTTGACTTCCGGCGACATTGCGATTTCTTGGTTAGCTGCGAACATCTCGTGATTTTGCGAAATTGCTGACAGATCGTAAAGGTAATTAACCATCGCACCTTGCGATTGCGCCAGACCATTGGCGGAGGTATCCGCATCCGTATGCACTGCATGCACCATTGCACCGTTTCCTAAATGAAATCGGGCAACCGGATCGATTGGCGTTCCGTTTTCTCTTTTGACATCAATCAGGTAAGAGGCAGTCAAATTTTTAAGAGTATCGCGATCATCGGAATGTTCAACTTTCTGTCCCTCCAGCCATTGCGCCAATCCCGGTATCGGTGACAAGGTGACAAAGGTCTCAAGCTCGGGCAATTCATGTGACAGGTCTTGCACAACTTGCTTGATCAGTGAGTTACCAAAGGAAATTCCTGCAAGGCCCGACTGGCAATTCGATATGGAGTAAAAAACCGCCGTATCAGCCTCGCCCGCATCAAGAATTTCGCGATCATCCGCCAAAATTTGTTGAATTGAGCCGGAGTTTTCCCGCGTTAATGCCACTTCGACAAAGATTAGTGGTTCGTCAGCCATGGTTGGGTGAAAAAATGCAAAGCAGCGCCGATCAGCCGGTTGCAACCGACGGCGAAGTTCTTCCCAGTCGTCAATCGCATGCACGGCTTCGTAGGCGATGATTTTTTCCAGAACATGCGCCGGACTTTCCCAATTGATCGGTCGCAATACCAAAAAACCACGGTTGAACCATGATGCAAAAAGATGTCTGAAATCCAGATCAATCGCCGCAAGGCTGGCATCAGATTTTGCTATTTCCAACAGGTCTTTGCGCATCGCCACAAGGCTTTCCGTGGCTCCGGGCACCTGATTAAGGCGGCGCACCAGCTCCTGACGGCTTGGCTCCGCGGCAGCCATAAAAGCGCGGTAACTGGCTTTGGATGGGGATTTTTCATAAGCTGCCAAACTGGTTCTTACCGCTTTGGCATCTATGTCCATATCCGTGGCGAGAAACTTGAAAAATGCTCTTTTTTGGCTGTTGTCCATGGCCGCGTAACGGTCGAGTATTTGACGCGCCAGCGCCATGCCACGCACTTCACCGCTGCTGCCGATCAACGCGCTGACCAATTCTTCAACTGGACGTTCATCCCATTTTTCCGGAGCCGCTGATTTTGTCGCCCGTTCAAAAACAGTTGCCAGAAGATCAGCCAGCAGGCTCATACAGCGGCCCCCATCACCACTTCGGGCAACCATGTGGCGATGCCGGGAAAAAAGCTGATCAGAATGATCGCCAGCACCATGCAACCCACATAAGGCAACGATCCTAACAGGATAGTTTTCAGCGGGATGTCGGGCGCTATGCCATTGATAACATATAAATTAAGACCAACGGGCGGTGAAATCAGGCCGATTTCCATGTTGATAGTCAGGATAACCGCAAACCAGATCGGGTCAAACCCCGCAGTAGTGATGATCGGCAACAAGATCGGTGCCGCCATCAAAATCACTGCGACCGGCGGTAAAAAGAAGCCGGCAATCAACAAAAAGAGGTTGATCGCACCCATCAGCACCCAACGATTCACATCCAGCGTTCCGATCCATTCGGCAATTGACTGGGTGATGTAAAGGCTGGACAACATATAGGAAAACACGCCTGCGGCAGCGATGATAAACAAGATCATCACGCTTTCACGGGTAGAATCGCGCAAAACCACCCACAGATCGCGCGGGTTATAAAGCTTATAAATGACCACAGCGATTATCAGGGTTAAAAGCGCACCAACAGCAGCGGTTTCAGAGGGCGTCGCAACGCCGCCATACATGGCATATAGCACACCAACGATGATCGCCAGAAACGGCAATACCCGGGGCAGGATCTCAAATTTTTGCCGCCATGTATAGCTCCGCGACGTCAGCAAAGCTGGGTTGCCGGAACGGGCGGTCGAATATAACGACCAAACCATAAACAGCCCAACCAGCAGCAAACCCGGAAACACACCAGCCAGAAACAACCGCCCGATAGAGCTTTCGGTAGCAATGCCATAAACGATCATGGTGACCGATGGCGGGATCAGAATACCAAGTGTGCCGCCCGCCGCGATGGACCCCGCCGCGACGCTGTCGGGATACCCGCGTTTGCGCATCTCGGGGATGCCCATCTTGCCGATGGCGGCGCAAGTAGCGGGGCTAGACCCAGACATGGCTGAAAATAACGCGCAAGCCCCAAGATTGGAAATCACCAGCCCGCCGGGCACTTTGGTTAACCAGCGTTCCAGAGCCTCATAAAGGTCAGCACCGGCACGGGTGGACGAAATAGAAGCCCCCATGATGATGAACATTGGAATAGCCAGCAACGCAAAATTATCAAGCTTGCCAAATAGAATTTCCGGCATCAGTTCAAGCGAACGCATGCCGTCAAATATTATCAGAAATCCGGCTGAGACGATCAACAACCCAAGGGCAACCGAAACGCCCGAAAATAGCACAAAGATGGTAAAGAACGCCACAAGGGCGCCAAGCAATAGGGGGTCCATTAAGTCTTCTCCAGCCCGAAGGGGGCATCAATTTTTAGGATAACAGCCACAAGATCGGCGGTCAGTTGTAGGAAAAACAGCGCGAACCCAACCGGCAGCGACAAGTAAGGAATCCAAAGCCTGACCCCCCAGATAGTATCTGAGCGCCAGCCACGTTCCCATGTCAACATCCAGAATTCAAACCCATACCAAAACATGGTTGCAACCATGGCGGCAGACACTGACAGAGTAATGATCGCCAGAAAATATCGTGGCCGTTCAGCCAATGCAATCGGGATCAGGTCAACATTCACATGGCCCCGCAACCGCTGCACATAAGGCAGGCCGATCAAGGTGGCTGAAATAATAAGATAAACCACCATCTCGGTTTGCCAGATGGTGGAATTGTTCAGAACAAACCGCACAAAAATCATCTGACAGGTGATACCAACGGCGACCACAATCATTGTCGCTGCACACCAGCCAGCCAAAGTCGATAACGCCGCGACCACCTTTAAAAACCAGTTGTTACCCGTGTTGGATACACGTGCAGAAATTTGCCCCGCCATCTTCTTTCCATTCTGTGTAAAAAAGTTCGGGGTGGCATCATCAGCCACCCCTTATTGCGATTATTCGACCGCAAGCGCCATATCAAGCAAAGCTTGACCATTTGGAACTTCTGCCACGAAGGTGGCATAAGAAGTTATTTGCGCAAGTGCGCGCCATGCCTCGAAATCTTCGGCTGTCATTTCAGCGATCTCAACACCAGCTGCGCGGAACACTTCAGTAGAAGCTGCGTCTTGCTTTTTGGCTTCTTCAAGGTAATACGCCTCAGCAATTTCGGCCGCAGCAAGCAAAGCTGCCTGTTGATCAGCGTTCAGTCCTTCAAATCTGGATTTGTTCATCAACAAAGGCTGATACATGAACCAAAGCGCCACGTCGCCCGCAGGTGTATAGCAGGAAACTTGCTCATAAATCCGAAAAGAAACAAATGAGGATGACGAGGTATTGGCAGCATTCAGAACGCCAGTTTGCATGGCAGTATAAATTTCTGATGAAGCCATGGAGGCAATCGACGCCCCTGCACCAGCCAGCATTTGTTCAAAAGCCTTGCCAGCAGCACGAGTTTGCAGGCCAACAACATCATCAGGGCTTGTGATACACCGATCTTTGCCGGCAAACCCGCCCGCCAAATAGCCATGAACCAGCACCATCACATCGTCTTCAGCCATGATCTCTTCTAACGCCTCCATAAAAGGCGAAGCGCTGAGCCGCGCTGCGTGTTCATGGTTTTTGACCAATCCAGGCATCAGCGTCAGGTTATATTCTGGACGTTGGCCGCCCGCATATGACAGTGGCAAAACCGTCATGTCCAACTGGCCACGGCTAAGCGGTGTGTATTGCTCGCGTGGCTTAAACAGCGACTTGGAGCCAAAAATTTGGATTTCCAGATCAACACCTGCCGCTGCGACTTCGTCAGCAACGATTTGTGCAACTTGATTGCGGATATCTTGTGTCGACCACTGGTGCGACAGTCGCAGCACGTCTTGTGCCGATATTGCAGACCCTGCCACAATAAGTGCCACAGCGGCTGCTGCGGTCATTAGATTCTTCTTCATAGTAACCTCCCGATTAAACATATCCCCAGTTCAATGCCGGGTTCCGATCAGCATCGCGATTCTGCATGCGATGTCAACTATTTTGTATACAATTATAATAACATTGCACTCAATACATAGGCGCGTTATCCAAGCTTATGATTACTCGACGCGCAGAAACCATCGCTAAGGAATTGGAAAAGCTTATCATTGTTGGTGAGTTTTCCAATCATCAACGGCTGGACGAAACCAAACTGGCAATGCGGTTTGGCGTTTCGCGCACCCCAATTCGCGAAGCACTTCAAGAGCTGACCGTATCTGGATTAGTAGAGCGATTGCCCGGACGCGGGGTATTTGTCCGCCAGCCCGGCCCGGTAGAATTGCTGGAAATGTTTGAGTTTATGGCCGAGATTGAGGCTATTTGCGGGCGCCTTGCCGCCTTACGAATTTCCGATGCAGCGCTTAAATCCTTGCGACAGGCAAATGCGAATTGTCTGGAGGCGGTCGCGCAGCGCGATGCAGATGCGTATTACCGCGAAAACGCGCTATTTCATAAATTGATATACCAGCAGTCGGGCAACGGGTTTCTGGAACAAGAAGCCCTGAAATTGCATGACCGTCTAAAACCCTATCGCCGCATTCAACTACATTTGCGGGGCCGGATGAAACAATCTATGGCCGAACACGAAGCTATCATGCAGGCCTTAACCAACGCGGAACCCAACAAAGCGGCAATTGCTTTACGGAACCATGTCGCCGTTCAGGGGGAAAAATTTTATCATTTGATGGCGAGCCTGAAAGCCACAAGCCAATGACTTCCCCTGAAGGCATCTATATCTGCGCCAAGATTTACTGCCAAGCAAGTCGCTAGAGGTTTAGCTGGCCCCTATCGGGAGCAGGTCCGTCAATAATTTTAATTGTTTTTCGCAGCCAAAAGACCGCTGACAACGGCAAAACCGCAGCTTTCGTCAGGTCTTCAAAAATACGCATTCTTTCTGGAAATCTCCAGAACCGATCAAGGCCATGAATGAATACACAGAAAAATTCAGGTTTTGGATCAATACTATTCGATGCAATCATTGATTTAATCAATGCTTCTATTCCCCAGCTGCTGAAAGCAGCTCCTGACACAGAATAGACACGGGTTTATTGCTTGGCTGGCCCTTCATGCGCACCAGTTTTATTTCGGAAATAACCCGATAAGTATCGGCCCCGATATGCCGCATTTGATCACGTTTCACCCAATGGCTGGCAAAGTGCAACGGGATCAAACCGACATGAGAACCCGCAAGAACCAGATGCGCAGAAACCTCAATCGGGCTTTGCGAAATCTCAGAATTCTTTTCCAACAACAAGACATCCAATTCGCCACCCAGCGGGTCAATCAGAAAATTGCCTGCCGAAATAACGTTTTCTTTCAGCAGCTTGGCCAGATGTTTTTGATCTGTGGCTGTGGCACAAACATGATCTGGCGAACAAAACAAGCCACTGACTTCGTCATATAGATGTTTGGCAGTAATATCGTCAGGGTTGCCCGCATCCAGCCCCAGTATTGCCAGATCAATCCGCCCCGCCCGTAATTCTACAAAACACTCAAGAAAATCGTAAACACCCAGCTCGATATTCAGATCACCGATCCGCGCTCTGGTTGCCCGGATCGCTTTGGGCAGCGGGTTTTTATTATCGGTCGCCAGACAATCTATGACACCAATACGCACCCGTTGCATCTGGGGCCGTCCAATTTCATCCAGTCGTCGGGAGCTTTGATCAAGGAAGGTTATTAACTGGTTGGTTTCTTGCAGAACTTCTTTGCCAGCCCCTGTCAGGGAAAACCCGCTCGGGCCGCGTTCACAAAGGCGAACCCCCAAGCGACGTTCAAGATTGGCGATGTGCAGGCTGATGGTCGGTTGGTTAATTCCCAACGCGTCTTGGGCATTGGCAAGCCCGTTGCACTCGCTTACCACCTTGAAAACCCGTAATAAACGAAGATCAACATTTGAGAGTCTCATCTGGAACAAAGCCTTTTGCCGGTTCGGTATTTTTTTGGTTGCCAACCAAACCCAAGTTGACACACTGAATTCTAAGCTGTAACGCTGAATGTGATCAAGTACGCATTCTTTCTCTAAACTCTTTTCCCGAGGCTAACTTTGGATTGAAATTAGGCATGGCGTTTTCCGTGCCATATGAGGAGAAAGAAATGACACGTCGTTTACAAATACTGAAATCCGTGGTGTTAGCCGGTATAGTTTCTACCGCAGGCACCGCATGGGCTGAAGAAATCACCGTAAGTTCTTGGGGTGGATTTTTTGAGGAAACCCTAAAGGAAGTGATCTACCCCGGCTTTACCGCTGAAACCGGCATTGAAGTGCGCTCCATCGCGCAGCCGGTTGATGAAGCATGGATCACCCAAATAATTAATGCTGCGCGCGCCAATACCACGCCGGCAGACCTTGTTCTTATGTCAACCGCCGCTCTGGCGCGTGGACAGTCGATCGGGCTTTGGGCCACACTGGACGGGGAAGCGATGCCCAACACCAGCAATCTCAAGGACGGGTTTATCAAATCTGGGGACGATGGCGGAGTCTATGCCGTTGGTGCCATGAACTGGTATACAACTTTTGTCACCAACACTGATTTTACCTCGGATGCTCCAGAAAGCTGGGCTGAGCTTTGGGAAAATGACTGGGATGGCAAACTAGGCATTATCTCCTTGCCCAATAGCGGCTTGCTTGAGGCCGCTGCGGTCACCTTCTTTGGCGGCTACGAAATCATGGAAACCCGCGAGGGGCTGGAAACGCTGATCGCCAAGGTCGCTGAGCTGAAACCCGAAATCAGGCTTTGGTATCGCGACGAAGGCCAATTTCAGCAAGGCATCGAGACCGGTGAATTCAGTGCTGGGCTTTATTACCATGATGTAACCACCTTTTCGTCTTATGACGGCAATCCGGTTCTTTCGACCTTTCCAAAAGAGGGCGGCATTCTGGGTGAAGCTTATTGGGTTGTGCCAAGGGATTCCGACAAAACCGAATCCGCAGAGTTGTTCATCAACTATATGAGCCGCCCAGAAATACAGGCGGAATTGTCCCGAACCCTCGGCGTGGCCCCTGTGGCGCGGCGCGATACCATGGATCTGACTGACGAAGAGTTCGCGGGCGTTGGCAGCGAGATTGAACCAATTCGTATTCAGTTCGAAATTCACTTGCGCGAAGGTGACTGGTTATCTGACAAGTATCTGGAAATGATCACTGACTAGTCCTACTGGCCTTGGGCCGCGGATCACCGTGGCCCAAACCAATTCCAACTCAAGAGGTATGCCCCGATGGCCCAAGTTTCCCTGCAAAACATAGAAAAGCGCTATGGCGTTTTCGAGGCGTTAAAGGATGTCAATCTGGAGATCAAATCGGGTGAATTCATTTGCTTGCTTGGCCCGTCAGGTTGCGGCAAAACCACCTTGTTACGCATTTTGGCCGGGCTAGAAGACCTTTCAGCCGGCAGTTTGCAAGTCGATGGTGAGGATTTTTCAACCATCCCCTGCCATAAACGCAATGTCGGCATGGTGTTTCAAAGCCTGGCGCTGTTCCCGCATTTAAGCGTTGGCGAGAATATCGGCTATGGCATGGATATTCGTGGTATTTCCAAAATAGACCGCCGCCCGAAGGTTGAGGCATTATTACAGACCGTTGGCTTGGAAGGTCATTTTGATTCGTCCGTGTCAGCTTTGTCGGGTGGGCAGCGTCAAAGGGTGGCCATCGCCCGCGCGTTGGGGATTGAACCCATTTTGTTTCTGATGGACGAGCCGTTTAGTGCGCTGGATGCCACCCTGCGTGAACATTTGCAGATCGAGGTGAAAAAGCTTCAGCATCGGTTGGGTGTGACAACGGTGTTTGTCACCCACGATCAAAATGAAGCCATGTCGATTGCCGACAGAATCGTTATTCTGAATGACGGAGTGATCGAACAGTCCGGCACCGCGACAGAGGTTTACGCCCGACCCCAGACTGAATTTGTGGCTGGGTTCATGGGAACCAACAACATCTTCAAAGCCGATTTTGAACCGGGCAAAGAAGTAATGCTCAACGGTATTTCCCTTGGCCTGCCAACCGGCGACAAGGCCAAATTTTCTGGGCAACACACCGTTTCGGTGCGCCCCGAATATCTGCAACTTCGTTCCGCTGACGCTGATACATCCGGCCTGATTGGCACGGTAAATTTTGTGCGGCTATTAGGCTCGTCAATTGAAACCGAATTGAATGTCGGGGATCAGACTTTCATCCACACAATGGTGTCAGACCGCGCGCCGGAATTTGCCGTTGGCGACAAAGCGGTGATCAGCGTTGATCTTGAGCATGCTTGGGTCATTCCATCATGAACCGGCGCAAGCTCATACCTCGGCTAATTGGGCTTTATCCGTTTGGCATGCTGGTTTTGTTTTTTGTGGTGCCGCTGGGCTTGATGGTTGCTGTCAGCTTTTACCAGCGCGACCCGCTGGGGTTTTTCAAGGTTGATTTTGTTTTTGACAACTACGCCCAGTTCTTCTCCAGCTTTTATTACAAACTTTCAATGCGCTCCATCTGGTCGGCGGCTGTGTCGTCGGTTCTGGTTGTTGGCATCGCATTTGTTGCCATGGTCATCATCGTTGAAATGTCGCGACGCTGGCAATTGTTCTGGGTGATGTT
>QIGK01000074.1 GCA_003228875.1 Rhodobacterales bacterium | reverse complement strand
ACAAATGACGCGATCTTTGGCGCTTTTATTGGTTACAACCAGCAAAGAGGTAACATTGTTTTTGGCGGTGAACTCGACTATACGATCTCACCAATCGGCTTTGAAACGTTTACGGAAACGTCTCTGGATAACAATATAGATATCAAAGCACGTGTTGGATATGCTGTTGGGGATATTTTAATATATGGCGTTGGCGGATATTCTTTTGTTACTTTGAATGATACGGAATTGGTGCCCTTGTCAGGGTTCAATTTTGGGGCGGGAATTGATTACAAAATAGGTGACCGGTTTTTCGTTGGCGCAGAATATTTGGTGCGAAGTCTAAGTGGCGAGTTTCCCTCCAATTTCTTTACCAATCAATTGGCTTCAACAGCAAAAATTCGTGCCGGGATGACATTTTAGCGCAATAATATGTAGAAAGCCCGCCACTGGCCTGTTCAATGGTGGGCTTTTTGTTAGGCCTTTAATGCCAACGCCGGCGACAAAACATCAATGCTAAGCGCGCAACCCACAGCCGCATAGGCCAGATGTCTCACATGGGTGTTTATCCCTGCTGAAGCAGCACCAGATCGGCCCGGCGGCTGATTTCTTGCGCGGCAATTGATTTGGGAAACAGGGCATAACCCTCGATGGCAAATGCCGCGGCGGCGGCAGCGAAACGACCGGATTCCCCCAGTGTCATCCCAAGACCTTGTGCATGCCACAGTGCAACTGAAAACGCGTCGCCTGCACCATTGCTGTCGCGTAACTCTGCCGGGCACGCAGGAATGTGGGTGCAACCCTCTTGGGTGATGATCTCTGCGCCGTTGGCCCCTTGGTCAGGACAACCTGTCGCGCACGCCCCTTAAGCAACCGTTCAACAACCGGCCCGGGGTTGCCAAGCGCCACGTCCGACAGCTGAATAACATCAGCACAGCTGATAAAGTCATCATACCAAGGGTTTTCGCCGTCATAGTCGTGCAGGCCGAGCAATATCGGCTTTGGTGCCAGTGAGCAAGGGGAGGGCCAATTTAGAAGATGCCGCAAGACTCAGAAAAATTGTGCCAGCATCAGTGAGGGCAACGCCTAGTCTGCCGTCATCAAGGCGCGGTGTCTCGGCACCGCTTGACAGAAAAATCGAATATCGTCCGCCTTTATTATCCATGATATTCAGGTGATGCGGCGTCGGGGCATCTTGTCGATCAACCATTAGCGATATGCCGTGATCCCAGCATGCCGCCTCAACTTGTTTGGCATGATCGTCGGCACCCAGCGCGCAGTGTAGTGTCACATCATACCCAAGAGCAGCCAGCGCCATAGATTTGCCAACACCGGTAGAGCCAGCGGCCTCTGTCTCATGCGCCTGAAATATTGTCGCCGATTCGCCTTGGGGCAGCGCGTCAACATGCACCATCCGGTTCCAGCTTGCGGCACCGAGAACGAGGATCGGGTTGGTTTTCAATGGATCATCCAATCGCAAGAAGAGGCAACGGTATCAGAGATTCAGCAACCCAGTCGATAGGTAATCTGTGATACGAAAGTCTGCTTTGTCCAAAAACCTGTCATCAATTTCCGTCTGCACCAACAAAGTTTGCTATGGGCCCGTGCTACTGTTTCAGGGCCAGCTTGGCGGACAAAACATCAATGCCAAGCGCACGCCCCACGGCGGCATAGGTCAGATGCCCCGCATGGGTGTTCAACCCGCGCAACAGGTGTTCGTCATCTTCACAAGCCTGCCGCCAGCCTTTATTGGCCAGCGCCATCATAAACGGCATGGTGGCATTGCCCAATGCAATAGTAGACGTGCGCGAAACAGCGCCCGGCATATTGGCCACACAATAATGCATAATGCCGTCAACCTCGTAAATTGGGTCGTCATGCGTGGTTGCGCGCGAGGTTTCAAAACAGCCACCTTGGTCAATGGCCACATCAACCAGAACCGCACCCGGTTTCATTTCGGCAAGCTGCGCGCGGCTGATCAGTTTGGGTGCTGCTGCGCCCGGAATCAACACAGCGCCGATCACCATATCTGCCTCATATGCCAGTTCAGCTGTGTTACCCTTGGAGGCATAGCGGGTTTTGAACTGACCGCCAAAAACATCGTCCAGATACCGCATGCGAGGCAAAGACATATCAAGCACAGTGACATCCGCCCCCATACCGGCAGCAATTTTGGCTGCATGGGTGCCAACAACACCGCCGCCAATGACCACAACTTTGGCAGGGCCAACACCGGGCACACCGCCCATAAGAACGCCGCGGCCACCATTGGCTTTTTGCAGGGTCGACGCCCCCATTTGCGGGGCTAAACGGCCCGCAACTTCGGACATCGGGGCCAACAGGGGCAAGCCGCCCATCCGGTCGGTTACGGTTTCATAAGCGATGGCGGTAACGCCCGATGCCAGCAGATCGCGGGTTTGTGGCTCATCCGGTGCTAGGTGTAAATAAGTGAACAGAATTTGCCCCTCGCGCAGTTGCGCGCGTTCAACCGCTTGGGGTTCCTTGACCTTTACGACCATTTCTGCGCGAGCAAATATTTCGCTTGCGGTGTCAACGATTTCGGCACCGATTGTGGTGTAATCCTCATCGGGAAAGCCAGCGCCAATACCGGCATTGGTTTCAATGATAACGCTATGGCCATTGGTAACGGCTTCTTGCGCGGCGGCAGGGGTGACGCCAACGCGGTATTCTTGGTTCTTGATTTCTTTTGGGCAGCCGATCAGCATTTTGATGCTCCTGAAATATGGGCCTGAAGGAGGGGTGATAAACCAAATATCGTGCAGAATTAACGCCTAATGCTTTGCAAATACATGTTGTAAAATGGGGTGGAATTCGCATAATAATCGGAAATCACGTTGATTTGTCGAAGGATATTCTAATGTCGAGAATGGA
The DNA here is from genome assembly GCA_003228875.1 of Rhodobacterales bacterium. GTDB lineage: Bacteria > Pseudomonadota > Alphaproteobacteria > Rhodobacterales > Rhodobacteraceae > UBA3077. The sequence continues at coordinate 22,242 of QIGK01000074.1, read as the reverse complement.
TGCGCTTGATCTAAAGATTCTTACATGGCTGCAAAAAGATGGCCGGATGCCCAATGCAGAACTGGCAGAACGGGTCGGGCTTTCAGCCTCGGCCTGCCATCGTCGCGTGCAGCGGCTGGAAAAAGATAAGGTGATCCGCAACTATGTGGCACTGCTTAATCCGCGCGCTGTTGATCGCCACGCGACGGTTTTTGTTGAAATCACCCTTAAAGGCCAGTCTGAGGAAATTCTGGGCAGTTTTGAAAAACAAGTGGCCCTGATTCCCGATGTGCTGGAATGCCATCTGATGGCGGGAACAGCGGATTATTTGCTAAAAGTTGTCGCCCAAGACACCGACGATTTTGCCCGCATCCACAAACAATATCTGGCGCGATTGCCAGGCGTTGTGCAAATGCAAAGCAGCTTTGCCTTACGCACGGTTTTTAAGACCACAGCTCTGCCGCTTTAGGGCACGCCCATCTATTGGTCTGCTGAGGCAATGGCCTCGGCGGTCAATTCAATAAATATTGCACTAAATATAACACACCCATACCGCCAAAAATCGCCCCCAAGACGCTGCGCAATACAGCGCCGATAAACAGGGCCACAGCGGCAGCGATCAGGCGGGCGGGGTCTGGGTCTCCTCCGGTTGCTTCGGGCCAGACAGTCAGCGGGGCCACCAGCCCCGGCATCACCGCCGCTGGCACATAACGCAAATGGCGCAGCAACCAGTCTGGTAATTCTTTATCAGCAAAAAAGCCGATAAACGAATAGCGGATCAAATACGTGCCGATGCCCAAAAAAATAATGGTTAACCAAATTGAAAGGTCACTCATAGTCTGGCCCTTAAACGGCGTTCGGTTTCGGCGCCGGCAATCATGGCGGCAATAGCCGCGATCATTAGCCAGAGATTAAACGGCATCCATGACAAAGACAGCGAAACCAGCACAGAAACAAAAGCCGCCACAATATGGGGCAGGCTGCGCAGGCTGGGCGCGACCAGTGCGATAAACATCACCGGCACCACAAAATCCAGCGCATATTCGGGTGGAATGGCAGCCCCGACCAAAACCCCCGCAAGGGTGGAGCCATACCAAGCAGGAAAAATCAGGCAGGCGGCGCCAAAAAAATAGGCAAGTTTTGTGCTGACCGGCTGATCGGGGTTTTTGTCCAGTTCCAAAATCGCAACACCGTAGGTTTGATCAATCATGAAATAAGCCGCAATCATCCGGTGCCATTTTGGGGCCTTGCCAAAATGCGGGGCCAGCGATGCCGAATACATCAGCATCCGCATATTTACCGCCAGCCCCGTTAAAACCGCAATATAAAATGGCGCTCCATCTACCAGCACTTGTAAGGCTGAAAATTGCGAAGCCCCCGCAACCACGATCACTGACATTGAAAAGGTTTGAAAGATATCCAAGCCTGCTTCGGTGGCAACCAGACCAAATAGCATGCCAAACGGAACCGCCATTAATAAAAACGGTGCTCCGGCCAGAATACCGTGATAAAAAGCGGTTCTTGTGCTAGACATCTCAAAAGCCTTATTGCAGATTTCGGGACATACTAGATGGGCTTAGCCTCAAAAACCAATCAAAGGTTGTGACCTGTGTCAAAAACATTGCTGATAAAGCCAAACCCCGATAACCGCCGCTTAACGCGGGTGGTGACCGGCATTGACCACAGCAAAGAAGCCCATGAAATCAGAGTGATAGAGGAACGCCCCTTAACTATTTACCTGAACAAGCAAGAAATTGTAACGGCCATGACCATTGGCGATTATCCTGAATATCTGGCGGTTGGCTATCTCAGCAATCAGGGCATGTTGCTGGCTGACGATATTATTACCGGTGTCGATTATGAAGATGACATTGAAACCGTAGTGGTGCGCACCAAACGCCACACTAATTTTGAAGAAAAGCTTAAGAAAAAAACCCGAACCTCGGGCTGCGCCGTGGGCACTGTTTTTGGCGATATGATGGAGGGGCTGGACAAAGTGGTCTTGCCTGCCACCCAGATAAAAACCAGTTGGCTGTATAAATTGGCCCATGAAATCAACACCATGCCCAGCCTTTATTTGCAGGCGGGCGCTATTCATGGCTCAGTTTTGTGCCAGCGTGATATGCCGCTGGTTTATATGGAGGACGTGGGCCGCCATAACGCGGTTGATAAAATCGCTGGCTGGATGGTGATGGAAAATGCCGATGCCGCAGATAAAATCATGTATACAACCGGGCGGCTTACCTCGGAAATGGTGATCAAAACCGCGTTGATGGGCATCCCTGTTTTGGCGTCACGTTCGGGATTTACGGCTTGGGGGGTTGAGATCGCCAAACAGGTCGGGATCACGCTGATTGGCCGGATGCGGGGCAAACGGTTTATTTGCCTAAGCGGCGAAGACCGTCTTATCTGGGATGCTGACCTTAAAACCATCGCTGATGAGCCCAAAAACACGAGCCGGAAATGACTGTTGCAGGAGTCATTCTGGCTGGGGGGCAATCTCGGCGTATGGGTGGCGGCGACAAATTTTTGCTGGATCTTGATGGCAAAACCATACTGGAACATGTGATTGAAAGGCTTGCCCCGCAAGTTTCAACAATGGCGCTGAATGCCAACGGTGACAGCAACCGGCTGAACCGGTTTGGATTGCCGGTTATCGCTGACAGTATCGACGGCTTTGCGGGGCCATTGGCAGGGGTGCTGGCGGGCATGGACTGGGCTTTTGCAAACGGTCTTAAGCAAATCGTCACCGTTGCTGCGGATACACCATTTTTCCCTTTGCATCTGGTTATGGCGCTAAGACTTGGGGTTGAATCACAAGCAACGCCTTTGGCTATGGCGACCACCCCTGACACGGTGCGGCCCTTTAACCGCCACCCGACATTTGGGTTTTGGGATGTGAGCTTGCGCGAAAACCTGCGGCGTGAATTAAATGGTGGGTTGCGCAAGGTTGTGCAATGGACCAAACCCCAAGGCTGCGCCAATGTTAGCTTTGACGGGTTTGAATTTGACCCGTTCTTTAACGTCAACACACCCGAAGATTTGGCAATAGCCAGACAATATCTGGCCAACGCCACTTAAAGGAAAATTGAAATGGCCAAAATTCCGGTTCTGAAAGATGATTGTTTTGCATTGCCCGCCGGGGTGAACTGGACACCGGTCAAAGACGCGCTGGCCCATTTACGCGGTGCAGTGAATGTGGCGGTTAGCGTTGAATCCATTTCAACAATTACCGCTGGTGATCGGGTTTTGGCCAGCGACGCCATCACTATGCGGTCAAACCCGCCTTATGCAAATGCAGCGGTTGACGGCTATGGTTTTGCGTTTGCTGCCATTGCAGATGCCTTGCCCTTGGTGACCGGGCGGTCTGCTGCTGGCGCCCCATATGATGGGTCGGTGCCCGCAGGTTTTGCCATTCGCATTCTAACCGGCGCAAAATTGCCAATCGGCGTTGATACGATTGTTATGCAAGAAGATGTCATGCTGAAAGAAGGTAAAGTGTTTTTTCGCCGTGGTCTGAAAGCCGGTGCCAATTGCCGAAAAGCAGGAGAAGACGTTCACAAAGGCCAGCCAGCGGTTAAAGCCGCAACAACAATCGGGCCAACCGAAATTGCGTTGATGGCAGCGCTAAACATCCCTGTGATCGAGGTTTATAAAAAATTGCGGGTTGGGGTTCTGTCCACCGGCGCAGAAATCCGCCAGCTTGGCGAACTTGCCGAGCCGCACCAGATTTATGACGCCAACCGACCGATGTTGATGGAAATGCTGAAAAAATGGGGGTTAGAAGCCATTGATCTGGGCCATGCAAAAGATGATCGCAATGCGATTGTTTCAGCGCTGGATGCGGCGGCAAACCGCTGTGACGCAATTCTGACCTCGGGTGGCGCATCCGCCGGTGACGAAGACCATCTTTCCGCAGCGTTGAACGATACCGGCAATCTTAGCCTTTGGCGCATCGCCATCAAACCGGGCCGGCCACTGGCGCTGGGCATCTGGAATGGCGTGCCGGTTTTTGGCTTGCCGGGCAATCCGGTGGCAGCATTTGTAACCGCACTGGTTTTTGCCCACCCGACCTTGTTGAAAATGCAAGGCGCAGGCTGGCGATTGCCAAGGCCGGTGATGTTACCGGCGGCTTTTGACAAAACCAAAAAATCCGGTCGTCGCGAATATTTAAGGGCAAGGATCAATGCAAACGGATTGGTGGAAAAATTCGCTTCCGAAGGTTCGGGCCGTATTTCCGGCCTGTCTTGGGCGGAGGGTCTGGTGGTGCTTCCCAATGAAGCCATGCAGATCAAAGCGGGTGATTTGGTTGGTTATATCCCATTTTCCAGTTTTGGCATTTGAACCCGTAAAGCCAGCTTCTTTGTTCCAGTATATTACGCCATGTGCTTTATTGAATGGGCTAGAATTAACCAAACATGCCACTGACACGACCCAGCAACATGAATGTCCGGGCGGTGCGGGTGTTGGCCAATGCTTCAATATGGGCATCGCTGCCTTGCTTGCAAAACTCGCTCAACACAATATCAAACCGTCGTTGAAAATGCAGGGCTGCATCGCGGAAAATCTGGTCAGAGCGCATACGGCCACGGATCAGGGCAATGGCAGTCACATCATGGATACCGCCAATAGCAGAAACTTCTTCGCCGCGCGCACCCTCTGAAAACTTTCGCCAAAGCGCGGCTGGGGCTATTTCAGGGGTTAGATCATCGGTATAAATGCCGTCTTGGGACATCAGGTTCATAATATCTTCAGCGGCGCGAATGCATTGCGAAGTATTGCGGTGCCGCATGGCAATCCGCAATGCACGAAACCCGTCTTTGTCTTTTTCATCGGTTGGAAAATTCAATGCATGGATCAGCTCATCCCATTCGGGGCCGGGCTGGGCTGCGATTTCTTGCGCGCCAAGCGCCAGATTTCCCTGATCGGGGTTTTGTGATGTTTCATGCACGGGTCCGGTATGGCTGGCCACCGAGGAAGGGCTTTCGGTAAGCGCAACTTGGGCCTGAAGCAAAGCCACCAAAGCGGTTTCCACCTGTGTCATTTGCTGTTGCAATAATTCCAGCTTGGCACGGGTTTCAACCATATCGCCGCCTGATCCCGCAGGTTTGACACGCGCATTGCGGCTGTTCATTGGGTCGGTCTGAAATTTTCTTAAGGCGATGGTTAAATCGCGGGCATCGCGTTGCACTTCTGCGGTGCGGCGCAACAACATAACGCCGGTCCAGATCAGGGCAATCGGCACAATCGCCCCAAGTATAAACAGAATTATTTCAAGAAAAACCGCGCCTCTCGGTTCATCAATGCCCCCAAAAAGCCCGAAAAATCCGGCGGCATAAGCCGCAAGACCAACCAGCCAAACAGCAGAAAAAATAGTCGCAAACAGCGTTTCGCGCCCTTCAATGGCGCTTGGCCCCAGACTATTTCCCAATCGGTTTAGCACATGTCCCCCTAGACAAATTTTACCGCAAGAATTTCATAGGAGCGCACACCCCCCGGTGTGCGAACCTCTACGCTGTCGCCTTCTTCTTTACCAATCAGGGAACGCGCCAGCGGAGATTGCATGTTTAACAAACCTTTTTCGATGTCGGCCTCATGCTGGCCAACAATTTGAAAGGTTTTTTCCTCGTCGGTACCCTCGTCAGCAAGGTCAATGGTTGCGCCGAATTTGATTGTGCCGGACAGCGCAGTGACATCAATAACTTCTGCAAGGCTTAACACTGCCTCCAGCTCTTTGACGCGGCCCTCAATGTGGCTTTGTTCTTCGCGTGCGGCATGGTATTCGGCGTTTTCCGACAGGTCACCATGGCGAATAACGCTTGGGCGCCGTTCGGTTTTCAAAACCTTCAATTCAGAATCCAGCTTGGCATAACCGCCTGCCGTTAGCGGAAATTTTTCCATTGACCACTCCTTAGCCTCGGCCCACCGTTGATCAGGGGCGCATTTCTAACCTGTAACATATTTTGCAAAGTGGCATTCGGCAAGGGAATGTTGGCTTTGTTGGCTCGAACATGCCGAAAATTGGGCTGACGCAAAGAAATAACAGCAATTTGCGTAACATTTGTTGACGTTACCGGACATGGCTGTAATAAATTTTCAAAATGTTTTTACCAAGCAAAGGGTTGCAAAATGGCTGGGATCGACCGCGAAACAATGGACTATGATGTTGTCATCGTCGGGGCAGGGCCTGCGGGGCTGTCGGCCGCGATCCGCCTTAAACAAATAAATGCGGATTTGAATGTTGTGGTGCTGGAAAAAGGCTCCGAGGTTGGCGCGCATATTTTGTCGGGCGCGGTGCTGGATACCTGCGGCTTGGATAAGTTGATCCCGGATTGGGCCAAACGGGGTGCGCCGATTAAAACCAAAGTCAAAAAAGACAAGTTTTTGATATTAGGCGAAGGCGGCGGCATTCGCATTCCAAATTTCCTGATGCCCCCATTGATGAGCAATCACGGGAATTACATTGTCTCAATGGGTAATATTTGCCGTTGGATGGCTGAACAGGCCGAAGAACTGGGTGTTGAAATTTTCCCCGGTATGGCGTGTTCAGAACTGGTTTATGATGAAAACGGTGCCCTGAAAGGCGTGGTCGCCGGAGAATTCGGGATTGAGCCAGACGGCACCAAAGGTGACAGCTATGAACCGGGCATGGTTTTGAATGGCAAATATGTTTTCTTGTCTGAGGGGGTGCGAGGGTCGCTTTCCAAACAGGTGATTGCCAAATATGAACTTGATGCGGATTGTGACGTGCCCAAATTTGGTCTTGGCATGAAAGAAATCTGGGAAGTTACCCCCGAGAACCATCGCGAGGGTGAAGTTACCCACACATTGGGCTGGCCGCTTGGCTGGAAAAACGGCGGCGGGTCATTCATGTATCACCTTGAAAACAATCAGGTCTATGTGGGGTATATCGTTGATCTAAACTATAAGAACCCGCATTTGTCACCCTATAATGAATTTCAGCGTTGGAAGCAGCATCCGATGATTGCTGAAACTTTAAAAGGGGGAAAACGGGTTAGCTATGGGGCGCGGGCTGTGACCAAAGGCGGGTTTCAGTCTATTCCAAAATCAGCTTTTCCGGGGGGTGCGCTTTTGGGGTGTTCGGCGGGTTTGGTAAACCTGCCGCGGATCAAAGGCAATCATAACGCAATGCTGTCAGGCATTGCCGCAGCAGATGCCGCAGCGGCGGCAATTGCAGATGGGCGCTCAGGCGATACCTTGGCGAAATACGATGCGGAACTCCGCGCTGGACCGATTGGCAAAGACCTTAAACGGGTGCGCAATGTGGCACCGCTTAACAGTAAATTCGGGCCTTTGGGGGGCCTGACACTGGGTGCTTTGGATATGTGGATTGCCAATATTTTTGGGATCAATATTCTGGGCACCATGAAACACGGCAAAACCGATGCTGCCAGCACAGGCAAAGCTGATGAATATCCAGTGATCGACTATCCCCGCGCTGATGGAAAGCTTAGCTTTGACCGTCTGACCAATGTCAGCTTTTCAGCCACAAACCATGCAGAACATCAACCCTGCCATCTGGTTTTGGCGGATCCGTCAGTGCCGGTCAATGTTAACCTGCCGTTATTTGCGGAACCCGCTCAGCGCTATTGTCCGGCGGGCGTATATGAAATTTTGCGCGACGAAGACGGTTCTAACCCGCGCTTTCAAATCAATGCTCAGAACTGTGTGCATTGCAAAACCTGCGATATCAAAGACCCGAGCCAAAACATAACATGGACCACGCCTCAGGGTGGCGAGGGGCCGAACTACCCCAATATGTAACCAGTAAGTGACCGGATATGTGTTTTCATTTGGCGGTTCTGATTGCATCGTGGGGGCTGGACGATTAGCCTTGCAACACCCAACGCCGGAGCAAAAAATTGATTAAACAGCTATTCACAAGCCTGATTGTCGGGCTTTCCTTTTCCACACCGCTTTTGGCTCAGGGGTCTTCCGGAGCTTATCTGGCGGCGGCCTCTGCAAATATTGCCAATGATTACGAACAAGCGGCGTTGTATTTTCGGCGTGTTTTGGCGACAGACCCGCAAAACGGATTTATCATGCAAGGGGCTGTGGTGGCCTCCATCGCTGCGGGGCAATTTGACGATGGTGCCGAAGTTGCCCAAAAAATGACTGAAGCGGGTTTCAAAGACGAATTTGCCCAGACAATTCTGATTTCGCAGGCTTTTATAAACGGCGAATTTGATCTGGCCTTGGCGCTTTTGGCTGACGAGGAATTCAGGCTGAACCCGCTGATCAGGGTTCTGATCAAAGGCTGGGTGCTAGTGGCTCAAGAAGATTTTGCTGCTGCAAACCTTCATTTTACAACCGCATCTGACAATGACGCCATCAGTTCTTTTGCAAATTATCATAACGCCTTGTCCGAAGCTTTGGCGGGAAACTATCAACAAGCGTCTGACCTGCTGGGCCGTGAGGGGGCTTATGTCAATCGTGGCAGCATTTTGGCCCATGCAGAAATTCTTGCGCTGCTTGGTCAACGCGCGGCGGCACTGGATTTGATGATACAAGGTGAAGGCCGCTCCGTTCTAGACCGAGAGGCAAACGCGCTGCGTGCGGCGCTGGTTAATGATGACCCGATCAAGTTTACCCAGATTGCAAAGCCCGGTGATGCGGTGTCTGAGGCTTTTTTGGTGTTGGCGGATGCCCTGAACGGTGACAATTCCTCAAGACTGGCATTGTTTTTTGCGCGGCTTGCCCAGATGAACCAAGCCAATAACACCGAAGCCCTGTTGCTGATCGCCGAAATATTAACCGACCAAAATCAGTTTTCGCTGGCCGCCCAAGCCTTTGAGCTAATTCCGCCAAACGATCCGTTTGTTGTGAATGCCGCCATAGGGCATGCCAGCGCTTTGCAGCGCGATAATCAACCCGAAGCGGCGATTTTGGTTCTTGAGAATCTGGTTAAATCCGAACCCAACGATCTGACAGCCTGGCGGGCATTGGGTGAAGTGCTGCGGCTCGAACATGAATATTCAGATGCGTTTGATGCCTATTCAACGGCAGTTTCATTATTGTCAGACCCGGACGACATACCCGGCGCGTGGCAGCTGTATTATGCCCGCGCAATTACTGCGGAGCGGTTAAAAGACTGGCCAACTGCTGATTGGAATTTTCGCCAAGCGCTGGCGCTTAACCCTGACCAGCCCGATGTTCTGAATTATTTGGGCTATTCACTGGTTGAACGCGGCGAAAAACTTGACGAAGCATTGACGATGATTGAAACGGCTGTTGTCGCCCGACCCGAAAGCGGTTTTATCGCTGATTCGCTTGGCTGGATATATTATAACCTAGGTCGTTTTGACGAAGCGGTACCAGTGATGGAAAATGCAGTTTCTTTGTTGCCGGATGATCCGATTGTAAACGACCATCTTGGCGATGTGTTTTGGATGGTTGGCCGTCAACGGGAAGCACGATTCCAATGGCGGCGGGCTTTGTCCTTTGCGCCGGAACCGGTCGATGCCGAACGCATTCGCGATAAACTCGCCATAGGTCTGGACGCTGTGCTGGAGGCCGAAAGCAATGCCGCAGCCGACTAGCACCCAAATGCTGGCCCGCGCCAAGGTTAATCTTTGCTTACATGTGACCGGAAAACGACCTGACGGGTATCACCTGTTGGATAGTCTGGTGGTGTTTCCCGATATCGGAGATATTGTCTCTGTTAGCGATGCCGACCAACTTTCCCTGAAAATTGAAGGCCCGTTTTTCAAGGGGCTTTCAACGGTGGATAATTTGGTGATTGATGCTGCAAAATCATTTGAATCCAAGCGCGGCGCGGCGCTAAAATTAACTAAAAACCTGCCAATTTCCAGTGGTATTGGCGGTGGGTCCAGCGATGCGGCAGCTTCGCTGCATCTTTTGGCCAAGCACTGGCATCTTGCCATGCCAAGCGCGGAAAAAATTCTGTTTCTGGGTGCCGATGTGCCGGTTTGTATGATGGGCGAACCTCAACGAATGCAGGGCATCGGTGAAATATTGACCATTGTCCCAAACCTGCCAAAATTTGCGATTGTGTTGATAAACTCGGGGGTCTCGATTGCCACAAGGAAAGTTTTTGAAACTTTGGATGATAAGAATAACAGCCCGATTGAGCGCTTTGAAAACATCTCCAATTTTCCTACCCTTTGCAAATACCTTAAGCGCCAGCGAAATGATTTGCAAAATCCGGTAATAGAAATGGAACCCGAAATATCCTTTGTTTTAAAGGTTTTGCAGACAGAACCACAATGTGAATTGGCACGAATGTCAGGTTCCGGTGCGACATGTTTCGGGTTGTTTGAAACCTTGCCACAAGCGCAAAAATCTGCTGCGCGGATCAAGACATCTCATCCCGACTGGTGGGTAAAGCCTGCAATCGTTTAGCGTTAAACTATACGAGAAACCACATAACCGGCCAATTCAGCCAGCGTAGATTTTAGGGCGCTTTCAGGCAAAGGCCCCAATGCAGATTCTGCGGTTTTTGCCCAACCCAAGGCTTTGTTTTTAGTAATATCCAGACAAGCATGTTTGTGTAATATTTCCATAGCACGGGCAAGATCATCATCGTTTTGATCGCCCTTTTCAATGGTTCTAACCCAAAACGCTCGTTCCTTGTCCGAAGCTTTGGCCACTGCCAATATTACCGGCAAAGTCAGTTTGCGTTCGCGAAAATCGTCTCCGGTATTCTTGCCCATTGCGGCGCTGGCACCGCCGTAATCCAGTAGGTCATCAACGATTTGAAAACTAATTCCAAGCGCATCGCCGTAATCTCGTAACGCATCGACATTGGTTTGGTTTGCTTGGGCAATCACCGCGCCGACCTCGGTCGCTGCGGAAAAAAGCGCTGCGGTTTTTCCGCGTATAACCTGAAAATAAGTGCCCTCAGAGGTGCTAAGGTCTTGCGCGACGCTGAGCTGAAGCACCTCACCCTCGGCGATCACCGCTGAGGCATTTGCCAGAATATCCAGAACCCGTAAATTTCCAGTTTCAACCATCAACTGAAAAGATCGAGAAAACAGGTAATCACCAACTAAAACGCTTGATTTATTGTCCCAGAGCAAGTTAGCAGTCGGGCGTCCGCGCCGCTGGTCGCTTTCGTCAACCACGTCATCATGCAACAAGGTGGCTGTGTGAATGAACTCAACAATAGCGGCCAGCTTAACGTCATCCTCGCCTTGATAACCACACATTTTGGCGGCTGCCAATGTCAATAAGGGCCGCAATCTTTTTCCGCCAGCCTCAACCAGATGGGCCGTGACCTCAGGAATGCGCGGCGCGTGTTTGCTGACCATGCGGGTGCGGATCAAGGTATTGACCGCAACCATTTTCGTTGCCAGTTCGGCTTGTAATTGTTCAAATGGTCCGATTTTTGCCATTGTTTGCCCTAAAATCAATATCGTCACTCGACGCTGCATTATTTGCCCGATAATCTAATGGAATGAAAGAGATATTGCGAACCAATGACCCAACTTTGATTGCCTTTTCCAGTGCGATGCTAAAAGGCGAAGGTGTGGCTTTTTTTGTTCTGGATCAGAATATGTCCATTCTTGAAGGGTCAACAGGTGCAATTCCGACACGTTTAATGGTGGCTGACAAAGATGTTTTCTGGGCGATCTCGATTCTGAAAGACACTGGCGCTATACCGGATAACGCGGAATGATTTTTGCAAAGCAAGATCTGACTCAAGACGGATTTTTTGACGGGAAATTAAAATTTTGGCAACCAAAACAAGGCTATAGGGCAGCAACAGACCCAGTTTATCTGGCGGCTGCGGTGCCAGCCAAAGCTGGGCAATCAGTGTTGGAGCTGGGCTGTGGCGTTGGTGTTGCATTGGGGTGTTTGTGTTGGCGCGTGCCGGGTCTGAATGCGGAGGGATTGGAGATTCAGAAACAATATCTTGAGCTGGCCCAGATGAATTTTCTTGAGAATCAACTGTCCATTGAGGTTCTTGAGGGTGATCTGGCCGAGATGCCTAAAATTTTAAGAATGAAAAATTTTGATCACGTTATTGCGAACCCGCCGTTTTTCAGCCAATTCGCCCACACAGCGCCCGCCGATTCAGGCAAATCACTGGCCCATATGGCGGGGCCGGAAACCACCGAAAACTGGGTCAACACCGCCATTAAGCGCCTTAAACCCGGTGGCCTTTTAACCATGATTCACCGGTCGGAATCTTTGCCGGAAATTTTACGCGCTGTTGGCAATAAAGCCGGTGATATTAGGGTGTTACCAATTGCATCAAGGGTTGGTAACCCCGCCAGACGGGTAATATTTCAGGCCAAGAAGAATGCCCATGGGCCCATGATTTTGCTGGCACCCCTAATTGTACATAAAGGCGCGCGTCACGGCGATGCCAATGACGGCTATTCATCCCGATCTGCAGAAATATTAAGGCAAGGCGCGGGGCTACCACTGGGCTGAATCTTGCTCAGGAAATTAAGTAATGGTTGAAAAATTTGTGGTGAGATATTTGATATAAAGAGAACGCAACAAAAGGAAAACCTTATGAACCTTAATTCCCGTTTGACCGAACTTCAGAAAAAACACGCAACGCTGACCCAGAAAATCGAAATAAATCAGCGCAGTCCGGGAATTGATGATCTTAAAATTGGCGAATTAAAACGCGAAAAGCTCCGTCTCAAAGAGGAAATCGTTCGGGTTTCATCAAGAGTATAGTCAGCTTTCGCCTGTTTTTGCGGTTGCATTGACCATCCGTTGGAAATATTGCGCAAAAATTTTACCCCATTGCTCATTATTGACCGCTGTTCCAAGCGTTGCCATTCCCGATGCCAAAACATCCGCCGGAACAATTTTTGCAAGCCGTTCTTCGCCAATTTGTCGAACAAACCCAGCGGTAATCTCAGGATGGGATTGAACAGTCAATGCGCTTGGCATTGCGGGGTCACCATAAAGCAAGGCAGCATATTCACAAAAATCAGAGCCCGATAAAACTGTGGTATTTGCTGGCTGCTCTAATATCTGGTCTTGGTGGACAGCAAGAGAATAGTATTCGTCATCCAAATCTCCGATCCAGTCAGGTTTGTTGAAAACGGAGTATTTTTGCGCGCCAATACCCCAGCCTTTGTTCGATTTGTGTATTTTTCCGCCCATAGCTTTAGCGATAATCTGATGGCCAAAACAAACGCCAACCAGTGGAATTGTTTCAGCGATACAGTGCTGCACAAAAACTTCCAGATTTTTTATCCATGGGTCCGGTTCATATGCGCCGTGCCGTGATCCGGTAATAAGCCAGCCATCCGCCTGATCCGGTGCGCCCACCTGTTCACCTGAGACAATGCTTTTGGTAAAAAAACTGGCTTCGGGCAGCGCATTTCCGATTAGCGAGGTAAACATATCCGGATAGTTACCAAATTGTTTCGCCAGCGTTTCAGACGGTTTACCGGTTTCGATGATACCAATTTTCAAGTTGTTTTCCAGTCCAGCAAAAAACTGGGCAAAACTTCACCCAGTCGTGTTTCAAGATTTGATTTGCCATAAGCCATTGATTGCTTTTTGGCAAACACGCCAAAACCATCAAAACACTGGGGTTACACAGTTAAGTTGGTTTAATCGACGTGTCGGGGTGTTTGGCTAAACGACAAATTGCCCGCCATTGGCTGAAATTGTTGAGCCGGTGATAAAGCCCGCGTCATCAGACGCTAAAAATACGACGCATCGCGCTATTTCTTCCGGTTCACCCAATCTACCCACGGGAATTTGCGGAATAATACGCTCATTCAAGACCTTTTCGGGTATCGCACGCACCATTTCTGTGCCGATATACCCGGGGCAAACCGCGTTGACCGTAATGCCAACAAACGCGCCCTCTTGTGCCAGTGCTTTTGTCAGGCCCAGATCTCCGGCTTTGGAGGCCGAATAGTTTGTTTGACCCATTTGGCCTTTTTGGCCATTGATTGACGAAATATTGATAACCCGACCAAATTTTCGAGACCGCATTCCTGGCCAAATTGGATGGGTCATGTTGAATACGCCGTTTAGATTGGTGTCGATCACTTCATGCCAAGCGTCGCGGGTCATTTTATGGAACATGCCATCGCGGGTAATTCCGGCGTTATTAACCAAAACTTCAACAGGGCCGAGGTCAGATTCCACTTGTGCAATGCCCTTTTCGCAGGCGTCATAATCCACCACTGACCATTGATACGTTGGAATACCGGTTTCGACGGTGAATTTTTCAGCCGCTTCTACATTTCCGGCATAGCTGGCGGCCACGGAATATCCGGCATCTTTCAGGGCGATCGCAATCGCTGCGCCAATGCCACGGGTGCCGCCGGTGACCAATGCTACTCTTGTCATATTTTTCTCCCGTAAGTCGATTTAGTCGCGAGCAACGCAAAGCGCGACACCCATGCCGCCGCCAATACACAATGTTGCAAGGCCTTTTTTTGCGTCGCGTCGTTGCATTTCAAACAACAACGTATTCAGAATTCTTGCGCCCGAGGCACCAATCGGGTGGCCAATGGCAATGGCACCGCCATTGACATTGACGATTTCGGGGTCCCAATCCATATCTTTATTCACGGCACAAGCTTGCGCTGCAAAGGCCTCATTTGCCTCAACCAGATCCAGATCAGCAGCGTTCCAGCCCGCTTTTTCCAAGGCTCTTTTTGACGCAAAAATCGGGCCAACCCCCATGATTGAGGGGTCAAGCCCAACAGTCGCGTGCGAAACAATTCGGCCCAATGGCGTAATGCCGCGCTTTTCAGCATTTTTTGCAGTCATCAACAAAGTCATGGCCGCGCCGTCATTCAAGCCCGATGCATTGGCGGCTGTTACGGTGCCGTCTTTGGCAAAAGCAGGGCGAAGTTTTTGCATATTTTCAATGGTCGCGCCGTGGCGAATATATTCATCCGCCTCAACAACAACATCGCCGCGACGGTTTTTAACGGTAAAAGCTGCGATTTCATCAGCAAATTTGCCTGCGTTCTGTGCCGCTTCGGCCTTGTTTTGCGACGCAACTGCAAAAATATCCTGCATTTCGCGGCTTATGTCCCATTGTGCTGCGACATTTTCAGCGGTGGTGCCCATGTGATAGCCATTAAAAGCATCCCACAAACCATCACGGATCATCGAATCAATAAACTGCAAATCGCCCATTTTTTGTCCGGCGCGCAGATGGGCAACATGGGGCGAAAGGCTCATGCTTTCCTGACCGCCAGCCACAACTATTTCGGCATCACCAAGCATAATTTGCTGGGCGCCAAGCGCCACGGTCCGTAATCCTGACCCACAAACCTGATTAATGCTCCACGCAGAGGCGTGTTTTGAAAGGCCAGCGTTAATATGGGCCTGTCGGGCGGGGTTTTGCCCCTGACCCGCGGTCAAAACCTGACCTAGAATTGTCTCGGAAACCTCAGATGGGTCAATGCCTGCACGCTCAACCACCGCCCGAATGGCGGCCGCGCCCAGATCATGGGCTGGCGTATTTTTATACGCGCCTAAAAAACTGCCGACCGGGGTGCGGGCGGCCGCGGCAATAACAATATCTGACATACAAAGTTCCTTGAATGATTCGGCATATGCTGCACCGCAGCATAAATCGGGTGGTTTCAAAAGTCATTAGTTAGTTTTGGTGCCCTGTCAGCTGTGTTTGAGCATGAATTGGGCGATTGGTAAAACCACATCTGTATGTGATTTAGAGCCGACAATCATACCGACATGCCCGGTATTTGGCTGAATGACGGTTGCGTTTTTAACCCGATTTGGTAATGCCAGCGCAGATTTTGACGGGCTGATTGAATCGGTTTTCCCACAAATAAACAGGCCGGGAACTGTGATTTTTTCAGCGCCAATTACGGTGTCATTGATGGTCCAATCCCCGTTTATGATCTGGTTCTGAATATGCCATTTTACCAAAAGATCATCTGCTGCCGGGCCGGTCAACGCCAACCCGTCATTTAGCCAATCCTCAATAATGACAAATTGTTTGGCCTCTGGCGACATTGCATCCATTTGGCTGAATCGCAAAAATTTTGCGGCAAACTGATTGGGGTCAATGGCTGCAAACAGATACTGCAGAAATTCAAACGGTAAGCCGCCAAAAACATTTGACAGTTTCTGGATTGTGGTGCTCAAAAATTGGCCATTATCAACGCTGCCTAGCTGATGTAGCAGTAACCGATTTTCGGATGGTTCGGAAAAATCCCAAGGCGTGCCGATGGTGCTTAATGCGCTGATTTTATTTGATAATAATGGCAATGTGGCGGCGAGTGTTCCGCCCATGCAATATCCCAAAACGCCTATGCTTGCATCTGTGATTGCATCAATTTTATTCAGGGCGGGGATGGCGCGTTCGGTCACATAGGCATTGAGGTCAAACGCGGATTCTGCAACCGAAGGCTCACCCCAATCCAGCAAAAACGGCCGCAAACCTGCTGCTGCCAGACCACGCATCAATGAATTTTCAGGCGATAGATCGAGGATATAAGGCTTGTTAACCAATGAGGGGATTACCAAAACCGCAGGTGGGTTTTTCGCCGAAGTGAAGCCGCCATAATCGAATAATCTGGAATTGCCAGATTGCCAGACCACTGGTGCGTAAAAATTTTGACGTTGATAAGGGTGCTGTTGCCATGTCTTTAAGGCATCAAGAATGCGTTGCATTTTTTCAATATTTTTGGTGATAGCCTTGATTGGGTCCTCGGGCCCCGCAGCTAACATTTCGCGCTGCAATTTGACAAGCGTCGCAACCAGATGAAAGGCAAGCGGGTTGGGCGAACCGCGCCGTTTCTCAACATTGGTTTCGACAGTCATTCACCCTTGCCCCAAAATGTTTTGATCTGTTTAACACATGGCTTCGTATCGCAAATGCGAAATTTGCGTTGCAGTTGCGAAAAAGAACAGTAATCTGCTGCTATTCCAACACTTGAGGCACAAACATGGCCAGCGAAAATTCTGATAAACCGATTGTCATTAAAAAATATGCGAATCGGCGGCTCTATAACACCGAAAAATCGAGCTATGTAACGCTTGATGATTTGGCCCAAATGGTGCGCGACGGGCAGGATTTTGAAGTTAAAGACGCGAAATCGGGCGACGATATTACCCGTTCTGTGCTGACACAGATTATTTTTGAAGAAGAATCCAAAGGCCAAAACCTGTTACCCATTAAATTTTTGCGGCAACTTATCGGGTTTTACGGCGATTCGCTGGAAGGGCTGGTTCCTGGGTATCTGGAAGAATCCATGGATGCTTTTGCCCAGAATCAGGATCAGCTACGAGAACAAGTTCATTCGGCGATATCTGCCAACCCGATGGCAATGAATTTTGAATCCATGACGCGAGGCAATATGGAATGGATGGAAAACGCTGTTAAAATGTTTTCTCCCTTTGCTGCCAATCAAAAAGCCTCAAAAACACAGGAACCCGAATCCGATAATAATTCTGAATTAGACGTGCTTAAGAAGCAACTGGCCGAAATGCAGGCCCAATTGGCCAAACTTGTTGGTGGTTCATGAACTTTGGGCCAAGGGTGCCAAATGGCCGTTAGTGTTCAGGCATATCGGCATTTTTGCTGAACGCCCGTAATAAAAGCCTTGCATTGCATCAATTCCCAATTGTTGAACACAGGTTGATTCGGCTGCCGTTTCGATAAATTCTGCCACGGTATACATGTCAAAATGTCGGCAGATTTTGACCATGGCTTCGACCAGAACCTGATTGTCACGATTTTGGTCAATGCCTGTGATGAATTGTCCATCAATTTTCACCATGTCAAATTTGAATTTGCGAAAATGGGAAAAGGAGGTGCTGCCCGCACCAAAATCATCAATGGCAAAACTACATCCGATATTGTGGACAAATTCCATAAACTGAACTGTTGAATCCGGGTTATCCATCGTGCTGGATTCTGTGATCTCAACAATTAGGCGGTCTGCTGTGGTGGGGTTGTCATGGGTATTACGCTCCAGAATCCCCATCCATTCTGCGTCATTAATTGAATTTGGTGACATATTGACCGAAAGCCGCTGGCGCGGGTCTGCTTGCAACATATCAAGCGTTTTTTGTAATGCGATACGGTCAAGTGCTTGAACAAGCGAAGTATTTTCAACCGCCGGAATGAATTCACCAGCAGCAATGGTGCGTCCGTCGCGATCGCGAATACGAATCAGCCCTTCGTGAAAAGCGATCAGCGGTCTTGTTCCGGAGCGCACCACCGGCTGGAATGCCAACCCGACCCTGCCTTCGGCAATGGCCGAATTCACCATCGCGCGGCAGGCTTTTTTCTTCAGGTCCGGTTCTGCGGGCGCTAATTGATATTCATCATGAATGGCAGGCATTTCAAGTCTCCGCAAAACGAGTTACAACCCTAAGGTTAGGCATAAAGATTAACAGAAGGTAAACTTTCACTAAATGTTCTAAAAATGTTCTTATTCTTTTCAGGAGTTTTTAGATAAATTTAGCGACTCTTGGATAAAAGCTTAGTATTGGCTTAACTTTCCAGCGCAATTATAGCGCGAATAATCTCAAGCGCCGAATCGGAAACCCAGTCGGCGCCACCGGTTAGCCGGGCAATTTCCTGACCTTCGCGGTTCAATATTACTGTCAAAGGCAGGCCAAGCACGCCAAACTGGGCACCCAGATTGCCGCGTGGGTCCAGCAAAATAGGCAGGTTATCAACGCCGAATTCTGTGTTGAACCGCTCTATGCCTACCAGCCGGTTACGTCCCGTGGCGATCGCCATGACTAGAAAGTCATCCCCGCCCAACAAGGTTTGCAGCTCTGACAAGGCGGGCATTTCCTCGCGGCAGGGCGCGCACCACGTGGCCCAAAAATTAACAACCCGAATTTTGCCGTCGCTGTCCGATAGAAAATGTTCATTTCCCGCCGGATCGGTAAAGGAAATCTGCACCGGATCCTGTGCCTCTTTCAGAACCTTTAGTTTACGCATTTGGTCAACCCGCATATCCATCAGTTCAACCCGCACTTCCGGGCTGATGGTTTGCGCAGCAACAGGGTTTGCGCCCAAGCTGATTGCGGCGTATAGCAGGGCTGGAAAAAGGGCGGACGGTTTCATCGGATGCTCCTGCGCAAGTATCGAGGTTTCAATGTCAGACAAAAAGACATCAAATGCAATGTGGGGCGGGCGGTTTGCTGCCGGGCCGGATGCAATAATGGAGGCGATCAATGCTTCCATCGGCTTTGACAAACGTATGGCCAAGCAGGATATTCAAGGTTCCCGCGCCCACGCAGCGATGCTGGCTGCCTGTGGTATTATCAATGATAAAGACGCCAAGGCGATAGAGGAAGGCCTTCTCACGGTATTGTCAGAGATTGAGCGCGGCGAATTCCCGTTTTCCGTGGCTTTGGAAGACATCCACATGAATATTGAGTCGCGCTTAACCGATTTGATCGGCGAACCCGCAGGGCGGTTGCACACGGCGCGTTCAAGAAATGACCAAGTGGCAACCGATTTTAAGCTATGGGTGCGGGACCAGTTTGATGCTTGTATTACTGCGCTTGATGCTTTGATGCTGGCATTTTTGGGGCAGGCCGAGGCGGGTGTAAATTTTGTAATGCCCGGATTTACACATTTACAAGTCGCACAGCCGGTGACCTGGGGCCATCATATGCTGGCTTATGTTGAAATGTTTGCTCGGGATAAATCGCGCATGATTGATGCGCGGGCGCGCATGAACACCTCGCCTTTGGGCGCGGCGGCTTTGGCGGGAACGTCTTTTCCGATTGACCGGGATATGACAAGCAAAGCATTGGGCTTTGACCGCCCCGCTGCAAATTCGCTGGATGCAGTGTCAGACCGCGACTTTGCACTGGACTTCCTGTCGGCGGCGTCAATATGTGCCACGCACCTATCGCGTATGGCTGAGGAGTTGGTGATCTGGTCCTCGGCCCAGTTTAAGTTTGTGACCATTTCGGATAGGTTCTCTACCGGATCTTCGATCATGCCACAAAAGAAAAACCCCGATGCGGCAGAGCTGATCCGCGCCAAGGTAGGCCGCATAAACGGGTCATTGATTGCGCTTTTGACCATCATGAAAGGCCTGCCGCTGACCTATTCCAAAGACATGCAGGAAGATAAAGAACAAGTGTTTGATGCGGCTGACAGCCTGATGCTGGCTTTGGCCGCAATGACCGGCATGATGCAAGACATGCGCCCAAATGAGGCCGAATTGCGGGCCGCTGCGGTAACCGGTTTTTCCACAGCCACTGATCTGGCTGACTGGCTGGTGCGGGCGCTGAACATGCCGTTCAGAAATGCCCATCATGTTACCGGTGCGCTGGTGAAAATGGCCGAAGACCAAGGCTGTGATCTGCATGAATTAACCCTTGCGCAAATGCAATCGGCGGAAAGCCGGATCAATGCGGGCGTTTACGATGTTTTAGGGGTGGATAATTCGGTTGCCAGCCGTCAGAGTTTTGGCGGCACTGCGCCTGAAAATGTGCGCGCGCAAATCGACCAATGGAAGGCCAGATTGACATGAGAATTCTTGCGATAACCTTGACGATGCTTTCATTCACTGTGGTTTCCGGTTGTGGTGTCAAAGGCGACCCGCTGCCGGTTCTGGCTATTGCATCTGAATAAAACGCGTGAAAGCAAAGGGTTAGCGATGTCAGCTCTCAGAAAAACCTATCTGATACTTGCAATCATCGGTGCCGTAGCGCCGCTTGTTCTTGTGTCAGGCTGGCGCCCTGCGCAAGCATTTTTTGCGCCGGATTGGAGCGCGTTGATTGCATTATTGGCATTGGTCGTTTTTGCGGGTTATGAATGTGTGGCGCGAAAAAATTACCTGCCTTTGCTCGCGCTTCCCATCGCCACGCTGATCGGCCTTGGTGCCGGATTGCCGCTTTATCTTTTTCTTCGCTCAAAGCCTTTGGACTGAATATGGATCATTTTATCTACAAAGCTGGTGTTTTGCATGCCGAAGGCATTGCCATTACCGAAATCGCCGCAGCGGTTGGTAGCCCGTTTTATGTGTATTCGACCGCAACGTTGCAGCGCCATTATCAGGTGTTTGATGATGCGTTAAAAGGCATGGACCACTTGATTTGTTACGCCATGAAAGCCAATTCCAACCAAGCCGTGCTGAAGGTCATGGCGGATATGGGCGCGGGTATGGATGTGGTGTCTGGCGGCGAATATGCTCGGGCCATTGCCGCCGGGGTTTCGCCGGAAAAAATCGTGTTTTCAGGGGTTGGCAAAACCGCCGAAGAAATGGAAATGGCGCTGCAAGGCGGCATTCGACAATTTAATGTCGAAAGCGAACCTGAATTGCTGGTGCTGAGCGCAGTTGCCACGCGGCTTGGCAAGCTGGCCAATATTACCTTGCGGGTAAACCCCGATGTCGATGCCAAAACCCATGCCAAAATCGCCACCGGAAAATCCGATAATAAATTTGGCATTCCAATGGCAAAAGCCCGTGCAGCATATGCGCAGGCTGCCAGCCTTTCGGGCATAAATGTGGTGGGTATTGACGTGCATATCGGCTCGCAACTCACCGATCTGGAACCCTATGAAATTGCATTTTCAAAAGTTGCAGAACTGACCGAACAACTGCGCGCGGATGGCCATACGATTTCGCGCCTCGATCTGGGGGGCGGGCTTGGCATTCCTTATCAGCGCTCCAACACCGCGCCGCCATTGCCGATGGAATATGGCGAGGTGATCCGCCGCACTGTCGGGCATTTGGGATGCGAAATCGAAATCGAACCGGGACGGCTGATTGCCGGAAATGCAGGGCTGATGGTTGCCTCGGTGATCTATGTCAAACAGGGTGCGGAACGGAAATTTCTGATCATTGACGCAGCAATGAACGACCTGATCCGGCCCGCGATGTATGAAGCCTATCATGATATAATTCCGGTAAATGAACCGGCATTGGCGGCTGAACCCGAACCCATTGATATTGTCGGGCCGGTTTGCGAGTCTGGTGATACCTTTGCCAAACAACGTCTGATGCCATCCCTGAAACCGGATGATTTGGTGGCGTTTCGATCTGCGGGGGCATATGGCGCGGTCATGGCCTCTGAATACAATTCTCGCCCGCTTATCCCCGAAGTTCTGGTATCGGGTGATCAATTTGCCGTGGTCAGGCCACGACCTACCTATGCGGAGATGATTTCACGCGATAGACTGCCCCCATGGATGTTATGACCGGAGCCAGCAAATGAGCCCTTACGGGGACAGATTTAAACCTAAATCCCGCGACCCGCTGATGGGGTTGGCGCGCCAAATCAGCCTGACCAAATTTGCTATGGCAGCGGAATCAGCCATGCGGGCGTTTT
>QIGK01000072.1 GCA_003228875.1 Rhodobacterales bacterium | reverse complement strand
CCGCAGTCAGCATAAAAATAATCGCCCCCGCAAGCTGCTGATCATTGGATCGCGCCAAGGCTTCGATCAACAGTGAACCGGCCTCGGTTAACGTTAAGATCAGCGCCACAATTGGCAATTCGTTAAATATCCGGTTCAAATCAAAACCCAATGAGTTGATGATCGGGCTAAGCGCATGGCGCGCCGGATACCGCATTAACAACCGCCGCCCATAGACACCGCGCGCTGAGGCTGCGGTCACATAAAGCTTGCCAACCTCGTCAGACATCAAAGCCCGCACCGTTTGAATAGCAAAAGCGGTTGCAGACCAGCCCAGAATAAATACCGGCAGCCACGCATGCCCCATAAAGTCTTTGAATTTGGCATAAGACCACGGCGCGTCTCGGAATTCTTTTGAGAACAGCCCCGTAAGACTGTCGCCGAACACAATGGTTGAGAACAACATAATCATCAGCGCCAGCAGAAAGTTTGGCAAGGCCAGACCAAGATAGCTGACCAAACGAAGCGAATTATTCAATGTTGCGCTTTTTGAAGTTGCAGCAAGAATGCCAACAGGAATGGCGATGGCATATGCAAGAATAAGCGCCGACAGACACAGACCAAGACTAAGCCAGAATTTTTGGCCCAGAAGTTGGGCAATGTTAACGCGCAAGATACAGCTGTCGCCAAATTCACCTTGGAAAGCATTCACTATCCAGTTGGCCCAGCGTTGAACATACGGCTGGTCAAGGCCCAGTCGGACCCGTTCAACTTGAATATCGGCGGGGGTAATAATCGACCCCTGAGAGTTTTTGAAAGCAACGTAACGCTCGGCGCAATCGCCCGGCACCAGTTCCATAAGGGAAAATACGATAAATGACACCAGAATAAGGGTCAGTATGGCCAATAAGGCGCGAATCGTGACGAATTTCGAAAATTGAAGCATTTTCTATCGGTCTCCCCGCAGAGCATTTTCTGGCCGTTTGCCGGTCAGTAACATTATTGAATCGCGGGCAACCAAAGCTGCCCGCAATTATTTCAGGTTAACCCAATCGGATTATTCGTCCAACCACCACTGTGTGGCGCGGTACGGATATGTCCGGTAATAAGCGTAAGACTGAGTTCTGAACTCGGTTACGTTTTTAAGGTCATTGTTATTGTAGATCGGCGCAACCGCTTGCACGGTACCAATAAACAGCAGGTTATCAACAACCGATTGAACCAGACGCGCACCAATTACATTGGATTCGTCCGAACCAGCAATTGCGCCCTGGAACGCGTTGATGTCAGCCATCATCTCATAGACGTATTCAGGTGGTTCTACACCGGAAGCGCCGTTAGTGTCGATGTACTCACCCCACAACATACCAGTACGGAGGTTGAAGTAATTATCGAACGGTGGCTGGAATACCTCGTTGTTACCAAGAATAACTGCCAATGGCTGACCTTTAGCATACATCATCACGTCAAGTTGGTTTGCCGACTGTGCAGAACGGTATTCATCCGTTGTGACTTCTTTCACAGTGTTGTTGATGCCGACTTCACGCCAGTTTTGACCAACAAGTTCGACCAGTTTGATCGAAATACCTTGGGTCGCAACCTGCATATTCAAAACCAGCGTATCGCCATTTGGCAATTCGCGCATGCCGTCACCATCAATATCAACCATGCCGATCTCATCCAGCAAGGCATTCGCCATGTCAGGATCAAACTGCGCAGATGCCTGCGCCATTTCCTCGGTTACAAAACTGGGCAGAGGCGAGAATGCAGTATATTGCTGCGGCTCACCAAGACCAAAGTAAACGACTTCGTTGATTTCGTCACGGTTCATCGCAACAGACATTGCGCGGCGGAAACGCACATCATTAAATACAGCACGTTTTGCCAGATCTTCGGATGTCACGTTAAACGTAAAGGTGCCCATAGCGATTTCTGGCCGTAGTGATACGGAGAAATTACCAGCTTCCTGATTTTCCAAAAGCAGAGGCGCAAAATCGAGATTCAGCGCCTGAGACTTATAGTCAACTTCGGAGTTAACCAGTTTCAGCAAACGCACTTCGCTTTCGCCAACAAACAGTTCGTCCTGTTCATTGATATAAGGAAGCTGCTGACCAGCCGTATCAACCTGGAAGAAATACGGGTTGGCAACCAAACGGCGGCCTTCGGTATTTTCCGCGATAAGGATATGACTTTCCAATGTTGGAGTCGTATCCGCCGGCAGACCGGCTACCAGATCAGGGTAGGCCAACATAGGTGTTGGTGTGTCCATCCAGTCAGAGTTGCCATAATAAGCCTTAATCGCGTCATAGCCGTTTTCAAAACCAAGTGCCTGTGCATTTGCATCCGCATTTGGATCAATGTCAGGGTGGAATTGACCCAAGAATTCCATCGGTTGGAAGCCCTGCGCATAGTGATTGGCAAAGTGTGACAGCAGACCAGGTTTTGGTGAAGGCAGGTTGAACTGCACGGTTGTCTCATCAATAACAATAACGTCCATCACTTCGCCAGCAACCAGAGCATAGTCTGGCGTGATTTCACGAACATTGGTATCCGTTGCAAGGTTATCATACCAGAACTTGACATCGCGGGCACCAAATGGTGTGCCATCCGACCATTTATGGCCTTCACGCAAGAAGAATGTCAGCTGTGTGAAGTCTTCGTTCCATTCCCAGCCTTTAGCAACGTTTGGCACGATTGTTTGCAGGTCATCGGAATAACGCACAAGGTTTACGTGGCGTATTGACATAAAGTCGGAGGTGCCGGATTCCGTGGCGTTTGACAGCGCGTCAAAGATGCCGCCGTATCGACCGATTGAATCATAAGGGGCCACAACCAGTGGTTCTGATGGCAGACGATCAGCCAAGGATGGCAATTCACCATTACCGCGAATTTTCGCGTTTAATTCTGCCGCAGCAGGGTTACCCGAGAATTCCACTGTGCAATCGCCAAGCGATTCGAACTCGGAAAGTTCATATTGCTGCGGGAAAGCGCCAGCGCCCACCCCCATCATATCAGCGACCGTGACCGCAGGACAAGGCGCAGCAGCAGCTGCTCCTGTCATCGCGATCAGCGCGCCGCCTGTAAATAATATTCGTTTCATGTGTTTTCTCTCCGTTGTTTTGTCGGTCTGGTTTTCCAGCCCGTTCGCCTTGCCTCGACAATATGCGATCTTTAGTCGGGGATATGACAATAACATAATAACTGTAAGTTTGGGCGGTTTTTGATCTTGAGGCAAGATCACAATATTAGTTTTTTCGCATAACCCCTTACTAAGCTTACGCCGCAGGCCAGCTTGACCTACGGTTGGTTAAGATTGAACACAACGAACTGACCTGTCAAGAAGTTTTCAGTAAGCAGTTAAAGTCCTGCATGCGATATATTGTGCCGAATTCATGGCCCGTTGCCATAGCCCGTTCAAACACTGGTTTGGTGCGAGCCCATTATAATTTTCTGTTGAACCAGCCCTTGATTGCCAGTGCGGTTGGTTCTATACCGCGCGAACCGGACATGGTGTTTTGAACGAATCGTTTTGACATGTTCGGCACGGCCAGTTTTATTTGCTGGTTGTCTGTCAAACAGGGTTCTCCCTCTGGTGCGACATACGACCGTTTGGTGAATTAGGGTGGTAACAAGAAACGTCGTCCCGACCTGCGATGGGCGCTATATGCGGACCCAGCGGAAGATCAGCAGCTCTCGGACGCGCATAACTTCGCCATTAAAGGCGAGCAAAAGGACGATAAAATGAACATGATCGAAACGCTCGAAGCAGAGCAAATCGCATCGCTTGGCAAGGAAATCCCCGATTTCAAAGCCGGTGACAACATCCGTGTAGGGTACAAAGTGACCGAGGGCACCCGCTCTCGTGTGCAAAACTATGAGGGCGTATGCATTGCCCGCAAAGGTGGTTCCGGCATTGCCGCCCAGTTCACCGTGCGCAAAATCTCTTTTGGTGAGGGCGTGGAACGGGTATTTCCGCTGCATAGCCCGAATATCGACAGCATCACCGTGGTGCGTCGTGGCCGCGTGCGTCGCGCCAAGCTGTATTATCTTCGCTCGCGTCGCGGTAAATCCGCACGGATCACCGAAGACACCAATTATAAGCCACCCGCGAAATAATCGCCATTTTGCGTTAGGAGCAAGAAAATGAGAAAAGACATCCACCCTGAATATCATCTGGTTAACGTCAAGCTGACCGATGGCACAATCTATCAGATGAAATCGACCTATGGGGCTGAGGGCGACACCATGGTGCTCGACATCGACCCCAAAGTGCATCCCGCATGGACCGGCGGCGCCCATCGCCTGTTGGATACCGGCGGCCGCGTTTCCAAGTTTAAGAAAAAATACGAAGGTCTTGGCTTCTGATCTTTTACGTCTCAGCCAGATCAGTTATAGCAAACGCGCTCCATCTCGGGGCGCGTTTTTTTATGGGGGCTTATGGCGCATATTATTGTATTGGGTAACGAAAAAGGCGGCTCTGGCAAATCCACCACCGCTATGCATCTGTTTACCGCCATTGCCATGTCAGGCCAAAAAACCGGCGCCATTGATCTGGACCTGCGCCAGCAAAGCTTTTTTCGCTATCTCGATAATCGCCGCCAGTTTATGGCGCGCGAAAATGTTAAATTACCGATGCCGGAACAATTCCAGCTGGCACTGTCCGATGAGGACAGCCAAAAAGCCGCGCAAACGGACGAGGAAACGCGGTTTGCGGATGCCTTGGCCACATTGGATAAAACCTGTGATTTCATTCTGATAGATTGCCCTGGTTCTGACAGCCGATACGCCCGTATGGCCCATGCAGTGGCTGATACACTTATAACCCCGATGAACGATTCATTGGTTGATTTTGACCTGCTGGCCCGCATTGATCCGGCCACAGGGCGGGTGCTTGGCCCCTCGGTCTATGCGGAAATGGTCTGGGACGCGCGGCAATTACGTGCCAAAGCTGAATTGAAACCGATTGATTGGCTGGTGTTGCGAAACCGGCTGTCCACCACCCAAGCCCGCAATCGCCGCAAAGTTGGCAAAGCTTTGCAAGACTTATCAATCCGGATCGGGTTTCGCACTTCTCCTGGCTTTTCGGAACGGGTGATTTTCCGCGAAATGTTCCTGAATGGCCTAACCCTGCTGGATCTGAAAAAAACCGACCGCGCCAGCATGACCCTGTCAAATATTGCGGCAAGACAAGAAGTGCGCGATTTGATCAACGCCCTTGATCTTCCGGACGTGACCGTCAATTTTTGACGCCACACAGGTTTTCTTCTTTTCAAAAATACTCGCGCCGCAGGCTTGCCTTGCTGAGCGCAGCGAGGCCAAGCCCAACCAAAGGGCGGGAGTGTTTTAGTTAAATAAAATCAACCCGGCAGATTTCTGCGTCGCTTTGCTGGCAATAACGGCGGGCTTATTCACACAATTCCAGTGCTTTTGCCATGGCAGCCGTAAATCCGATCAAAGAAAACGTGTCGGTGGTTTCAGTGCCACGGGTTGAAAAACCCACAACAATTGCTTCAGCCCCCGCGCGCATTGCTCCAATTATTGCAGTATCGTCTTCAGGACGTGGCCACGCATATTCACGATCAATATCGGCATTTGGATATAGCTGCATGGTGGTATCTTTGACACGGAATTGAACCGGAACATCCTGTTTCAGCGGATAACCCGCCAAAAAGCTTGGTTCGGAAATCACGTTTTCACCCGGAATGATCGAGATATAAAACCGGATGTCGCCACGATTCACCGTTACTGCTTCACCATCGCGCCGCGCCGTAGAACTGGTGGGTTTTGAAATGATAAAACATTCCTTAGGGCTATCGGTCACATAGACCGACCAGTCAGTAGCGGAATCCACCATTTCAATTTGTTGCGCAGCCACAATCGCGGGAAAAACCAGCACCACAGCACCCATTACAAATTTTTTGAACATATTATTAGCCTCCTGCTCAAACCAATAAACCATCTGCGCCCGAATTTTTTCGGTGCTTGTCAACAGACCGCTTGTCAATTGTTCTCTCAATGCCATAATCTAAATAGAAACAAGGGTGTTTTGCTAGTGCAAATACCTGAAACAATCGGAAATAAGCACTTAATTGCCGATATTTCCATCAAAACAGCAGGAAATCGGCATGGCAGATGCAGCAAAACTGGTTGAGCTCATTCGCGGAGGCATGGTTGAATCGGTGCATCGCGGGCATATTGTTGTTTGCGATTCTGCCGGTGACATCCTTGCAGCATGGGGCGACCCATCCGCAGTGATCTATCCGCGCTCCGCATGTAAAATGATACAGGCACTACCATTGGTAGAAAGCGGGGCAGCCGCTGCCTCGGGTTTGGGACAACAGCATTTGGCATTGGCTTGTGCCAGCCATCAAGGTGCGATGGTTCATTCTGATCTGGCCACAGAATGGCTGGTTGGGCTTGGATTAAATGATGATGATTTGCGTTGCGGCACACAGATTCCGGGGGACAAAAAAGCCCGTGCATTAATGCGCGAAGCGTTTGAGCCATCCTGTCAGGTTCACAATAACTGTTCGGGCAAACATGCAGGGTTTTTAACCCTTAACAAGCATCTTGGCGGCAACACGGAATATATTGCGATCGATCATCCGGTTCAAAAAGCCGTGCGTTCCGCTTTTGAAGACATGATCGGCGCCGAATCGGCGTTTTGGGGGATTGACGGATGCTCAGCCCCGAATTTTTCTTGCGAAATTGGTCAGTTCGCGCAGGCCTTGGCAAAAATGACCGCGCCAGATCAATTGGGAAAAATCCGCGGCGACGCTGCAAATACCTTAATTTCTGCAATGCTGGAATATCCGTTACTGGTCGCTGGCGAAACTCGCGCTTGCACCGAACTGATGGTCGCTTCTCAAGGCAAAGCCGCGATAAAAACCGGTGCTGAAGGCGTTTTTGCTGCCATCCTACCTGGTCAGGGCATAGGCATTGCCCTTAAAATCGAGGACGGCAATTTCAGAGCTTCGGAGGCAGCAATGGCGGCGATATTGGTACGGCTGGGTGTGCTGGAATCCGGCGACCCGGTGGTGCAAAAACGCTTATGTCCGCCAGAGCTAAACCGTCGAAATATCGCAGCAGCGCGGATCCAGGTGCGGGATGAGGTTTATCGTGGTGGCGCTAAGCTCTGACCTTGCAGCAGCGCAAAATTGCGCGTAAACTCAAGCCATGAATGAATTCTTTGATATGGCTGACCATAACCGCCTGCCTTGGCGGTTTCACAAAACGGCGCTAACGCTGCGCGGATAGGTCAATGCTGTCATCCGTAACTTTCCAAATCAATTTGAGAATATCATGACCGCAAAAACTTTGTATGACAAAATCTGGGATGCCCATCTGGTGTCTGAGGATGCCGACGGCACCAGCCTGATCTATATCGACCGCCATTTGGTGCACGAAGTCACCAGCCCGCAAGCATTTGAGGGCCTGCGCGCCGCTGGCCGCCCTGTGCGCGCGCCCGAAAAAACTATCGCCGTGCCAGACCATAACGTGCCCACCACGCTGGATCGCATCGACGGCGTTGTAAAAAACGAAGAATCGCGCATTCAGCTGGATGCATTGGATAAAAACGCCCGTGATTTCGGGGTGCATTATTACCCCGTTGACGATATTCGCCAAGGCGTTGTGCATATTATTGGCCCCGAACAAGGCTGGACATTGCCCGGCATGACCATTGTATGTGGTGACAGCCACACCGCCACCCATGGCGCATTTGGTGCGCTGGCCCATGGTATTGGCACATCCGAGGTCGAACATGTGTTGGCCACACAAGCCCTAATCCAGCAAAAATCAAAAAATATGAAAGTGGAAATCACCGGAAAGCTAGCCGAAGGTGTTACCGCAAAAGACATCACCATGGCAGTGATCGGCAAGACCGGCACCGCTGGTGGCACCGGATATGTGATTGAGTATTGCGGCGAAGCCATCCGTGATCTGTCGATGGAAGGCCGCATGACCGTTTGTAATATGGCCATTGAAGGCGGCGCGCGGGCTGGCCTGATTGCGCCGGACCAAACCACATATGATTATGTAATGGGCCGCCCTCACGCACCAAAAGGCGCAGAATGGGAAATGGCGCTGGCTTATTGGAAGACCATGTTTACCGATGAAGATGCCGAATTTGATCTGATGCTGACCCTCAAAGGCGAAGATATTGCGCCGTTGGTCACTTGGGGCACTTCGCCCGAAGATGTGTTGCCGATCACTGGTGTTGTGCCGCACCCCGATGAATTTGAGGGCGGCAAGGTGGACGCGGTGAAACGCTCGCTTGAATATATGCAGCTGACCCCGGGGCAAAAGCTGACCGATATTGCTGTCGACACAGTTTTTGTCGGGTCCTGCACCAATGGCCGCATTGAGGATTTCCGTGAGGTTGCCCGCATTGTCAAAGGCAAAAAGATCAAAACCGGCATGCGCGCCATTGCGGTTCCGGGTTCCGGCCTTGTACGATTGCAGGCTGAGGAAGAAGGCGTTGCGAAAATTCTGAGTGACGCCGGATTTGAATGGCGGTTGGCAGGGTGTTCCATGTGTCTGGCCATGAACCCCGATAAATTACAACCCGGCGAGCGTTGCGCGGCGACCACCAACCGCAATTTTGAGGGCCGCCAAGGACGCGGCGGGTTGACCCATCTGGTTAGCCCTGCAATGGCAGCAGCAGCAGCTTTGACCGGTCATTTGACCGATGTGCGGGAAATGTAGGGAGCAGGATCATGAAAAAATTTACTCAGATAACCGGTGTCGCAGCGCCTATGCCGCTTGTTAACGTCGACACGGATATGATCATTCCCAAGCTGTTTTTGAAAACCATCAAACGATCTGGCCTTGGCAAGAATTTGTTTGACGAAATGCGGTTTGATGACAATGGCGAAGAGATCGCGGATTTTGTTTTGAACAAGCCAGCCTATCGGAATGCCCAGATATTGGTGGCTGGCGAAAACTTTGGTTGTGGTTCATCACGCGAACACGCGCCTTGGGCCTTGCTCGACTTTGGAATTCGTGTAGTAATATCCACAAGTTTCGCAGATATATTTTTTAATAACTGCTTCAAGAACGGTATTTTACCAATTGTTTTACCACAATCAGACGTGGATAAACTGATGGAAGATGCCAATCGCGGGGCAAACGCAGTTTTAAGTGTTGATCTGGAGAGCCAGACAATATCGGGGCCGGATGGCGGCCAGATCAGTTTTGAAGTAGATGCATTCAAAAAGCATTGCTTGATTAACGGTTTGGACGATATCGGACTGACAATGCAAAAAGCCGATGCAATTGATGTATTTGAGGCAAAGCATTCAGTTTCAGCGCCCTGGATTTAAGCGGTTCTTAAAGGGCTGCACAAAAGGGGTTAAGCCATGAAACGGATTATCGGTGCCTTTGTCCGCACAATCATAGTGGTTTTAATTATCATTTCTCCGGCCTATCTTTTGCCGGATATTGGCAGAACCACCCAAGAACTTGCGCTAATCATTGGCGCAATTGTTGGCGCGTTCACGATGTTTGAATACGGCGGTAAAACCCCCGGATTCGTCGATTTTCGGTTTGCGCCGCCTTACAACCGGTTTCGGATTGCCATAATTGCTGCACAAGTTATCGGGCTAAGCCTGTTATGCCGGGCCACGGTTCAAGGCATTCCTGAAATATTGGAACTGGCAAACATGGCGGTTGGATATGCTTCTTTCCCCTATAGCCCTGTGGAAATGGCGGTTGCGCAAACCGCGCTATTGCCACTTTCGACATCACCCGAACTTATGTTGCAGCTATTTTCAGTCAGCTTTGTCCTTGCGGCAGGGCTGGCCATTGGGCTTAGCGTAGTTTTATGGATATTTGGCTGGCCTACCGGTCGTTCCGAATTTAATCTCTGGATAAATTTGCCAACCTTTTCGCCTTCTTCGGTGTCTCAGGCGGCAAAACGCATGAAACGGGATGCAGGTATTAATATTCTACTTGGCATTGGCTTGCTTTACGCCATTCCCTACGGGTTTGCTTATGTGGTCGAAATTTTTGGCACAGACCTGTTGGAAGATTACCATTCACTGGTCTGGGTTGTTGCCCTTTGGGCATTTTTGCCCGCATTGCTGGTCACACGGGGCATCAGCATTACCAAAGTCAGCCGCATTCTTGGAAACGCCCTGAAACGGGCGTGATTTTTCGGCTGCTATTCCTTGGGTTTACCCTTTTGGCGGGGGCGGTTAACGCGCAGGATCGCCTGCGATTTGCCAGCTTTAATGTCGGGTTGGGGCGCGATGGGCCGGGGGCGTTGCTTAAGGACATTCAATCCAAAGACAAAGACATCTTGGCCTTGGCGGCAATTATCGCTGAAATATCACCGGATGTAATGCTGCTGACCAATTTTGACACCGATTACAGAAACCTTGCGGTGCAGGCATTTATCGAACTTGTCAGACTCGAAACTAGCGAGGAATACCTTTATTTCTTTGCGCCCGAAGGCAATTCGGGTTTCCCTTCAGGGTTGGACCTGAACAGCGATAGCTGGCTTGGGGATTGGGCAGATAATTGGGGGTTTGGGCTTTATCCCGGGTTTGAGAGCATGGTCTTACTGTCAAAATTCCCGATTAACCTTTCCAAAAGCCAGACCTTTCCAGATTATCTCTGGCGCGATTTACCCAATGCGTCACAACCCAAAAACCCCGATGGGTCAAATTTCTTTTCAGTCGAGGTTTGGCGAAACTATCGGCTGGCTTCAAAAAATTTCTGGGATGTGGTGATTACTTTGCCTGATAGTGCAGAAATTCGGGTGTTGGCGTCTCATGCCACGCCGCCGGTTTTTGACGGGTCTGAAAACCGCAACGGGTTACGAAATGACGCCGAAGTATCTTTTTGGGGCGATTATATCAACCAATCAGTGCCTCAAAGCACCTATTTTGTCATTCTGGCAGATTTTAATGCTGACCCCAAAGATGGCGAAGGGCTTGGGTTTGCCATAAATGCGCTACGAAATCATCCGCGTGTAAATGACCCCGCACCAATATCAATGGGCGCACTTCAGGCAAGCATCAATCAGGGGGGCATAAATTTGCGGCAATCCGGCAACCCCGCCACCGATACTGCGGATTGGGCCGACAGCGAAATCGGTAATTTGCGGGTGGACTATGTGTTGCCGTCAAGCAACCTGACAATCCTTCAATCGGGCGTTTTCTGGCCGGAACCCGAAGATGCATTATTTCCGCTGCTGGAAGCCAGCCAAACCGCGCACCGCTTGGTTTGGGTTGATGTCAGCCTGCCTTGATGCTTGGCATTTGGTCGGTTTTCCATTTGATGGATTCACGAAGGGCCGTTGCAACTGGCGTGGGCTGAAAATCCGGCAGCAACTGCTCAAACCGGGAATTGTCCAGCGCGTGTTCTGTGTCCCACAAATAGCGCATCTCAAGCAATTCTCTGGCCAAACGCCAGAATGGTGATCCAATGCGCATAATCGGCCATGGAAAACCCTTCAGGGTCAAGTTTCTGCCAATAGTTGCGGAAAAATGGTTCATGATCTGACGGCCGGTTAAGGTGTATCCGCCAAAAGGCACATCCTCAAACATTGACAATTCCGCACGCTTTTCAGCCAGCAAAACCGCCGCGCGGGCCATGTCAGGCAGATAGGCCCAAGCATGGGTAATATCTGCGTTGCCGGGGTAATTGAACCGACCTTTTTCCAGCTTGGCGGCGATGGTTATATCAAACCAGTTTCCGCTGTTGGTATCATCAATAAAATCGCCGGCCCGCAGAATAATGGTTTGAACATCAGCATTTTCCGCTGCGTCCCGCTGCATAGCTTCAATATTAATGCGAATCTGGCCTTTAACGGTTTGGGCGGACTGGGGTGTGGATTCACTCCACACCCCCGCCGTGCCGCCGAAATTATAGACATTTCCTGGTTGCAAAATGGTAGCACCGCTTGATTTAGCCGCTGCGATTACCTCCTTGGTAATTGCCGGCAGGGCGGTGTCCCAGTTTTCATAATTGGGCGGGTTTAGCCCGTTGACAATAACATCAACGCCTTGTGCGGCATCTATCATATTTTCTTTACCGCGTTGAAAAACCTTCACATCCCAACCGGATGCCGCAAAAGCCCGCGCACAATGGCCGCCAAATTTCCCGGATCCACCAAGAATCAATACTGAGTTTTCCATAGATACGGCTTCCTTATTACTGCGGCTAATATACCCATCCAGTGTTGAATATAAATTGCCTATTTCTAACAGTGTGCTATTCATAAATGCATGGATATACGTAATCTTGACTGGTCTTTGGTGCAGGTGTTTCTGGCGGTTGCCGAAACCGGCTCGCTTTCTGCGGCGGCACGAAAAACCGGGCAAAGCCAGCCAACCGTAGGCCGCCAGATAAAGGCTGTCGAAGCGGCACTTGGCTTACCGCTGTTTATCCGGCAATCGCGAGGGCTGGCTTTGAACGAAAGCGGCGCAAGGTTGCTGGCCCATGCCCAAATTATGCAAAACGCCGCGGCACAAATCACCCTGGAGGCAGCAGGCCAATCCCGATCCTTGGAGGGCGAGGTTCGCATTACTGCCTCAGTTTTGATTTCGCACCACTATCTGCCCAAAATTCTTGCTGATATACATACGGCAGAACCAAATATAGAGCTGGTTTTGCTGCCTAATGACGCCACCGAAAATCTGTTATTTCGCGAGGCGGATATAGCCATTCGCCTGTATCGACCCACCCAGGAAGACATTATCGCCAAAAAACTGGGGGCTTTTTCAATGGGGTTGTTTGCCCATCGCGATTATCTTAAAAAACGTGGCACACCACAATCTTTGCAGGATTTTGGTGATCATGACTTTGTCGGGTTTGATCAAAGCACCCGAATTATTGACGCCATGAAAAAACTTGGTATCTCGACAAAACGTCAAACATTCAAAATCCGATGTGACCAGCAAGCCAACTATTGGGAGCTGGTGCGCGCCGGATGTGGCATTGGCCCAACCCAAACCAGATTGGCATTGCAAGACTCCAATATTGTTCAGGTTTTGCCCCAAGCCAGAATTGACCCGCTACCAGTTTGGCTGGCAGCACCAAACGCGCTGCGAAACACGCCGCGCATCCGTATTGTCTATGATATGTTGGCAAAAGCCCTGCAAAAGCTGACCGATGCTTGACCCTTTGGGCTGAACAAGATACCGCATGCAAGAACATATTTTGCAAGGAGCAGCGCAATGGCAAACCCCTCAATCCTTATTTTGCCCGGTGACGGTATTGGCCCCGAAGTTATGGCTGAGGTGCGCAAAATCATTGGCTGGTTTGGTGAAAACCGCAACCTGAATTTTGATTTATCCGAAGACCTTGTTGGCGGCGCGGCATATGATGCCCATGGCACGCCGCTAACCGATGCAACCATGGCCAAAGCTCAATCCGTTGATGCAGTTTTGCTGGGCGCAGTTGGCGGCCCTGCTTATGATGACCTTGATTTCAGCGTCAAACCCGAACGCGGGCTATTGCGGCTTCGCAAGGAAATGGACCTGTTTGCAAATCTGCGCCCTGCGCAATGTTTTGATGCGTTGGCGGATTTTTCCAGCCTGAAAAAAGACGTGGTTGCAGGGCTTGATATTATGATCGTGCGCGAGCTTACCTCGGGTTCCTATTTTGGCGAACCTCGCGGCATATCCGATTTGCCCGACGGCCAGCGCGTGGGCATCAACACCCAGCGTTACACCACCAATGAAATCCGCCGCGTGACGCGTTCGGCTTTTGAATTGGCCCGCAAGCGCGGCAACAAGGTTTGTTCGATGGAAAAAGCCAATGTGATGGAAAGCGGTATCTTATGGCGCGAAGAAGTCACTTGGGTGCATCAAAATGAATATCCAGATGTTGAGCTTTCCCATATGTATGCGGATAACGGCGCCATGCAGCTGGTGCGTTGGCCCAAACAGTTTGACGTGATTGTCACTGACAACCTTTTTGGCGATATTCTGTCCGATTGCGCAGCCATGCTGACCGGCAGCCTTGGCATGTTGCCATCCGCCAGCCTAGGCGTGCCGATGGAAAGTGGCCGACCAAAGGCGATGTATGAACCGGTACATGGTTCTGCGCCTGATATTACCGGCCAAGGCAAAGCCAATCCGATTGCATGCATTCTGTCATTCGCCATGGCACTGCGTTATTCGTTTGATAAAGGCGGCGAGGCCGCACGGCTGGAAAACGCCATTGAAACCGTGCTGGCTGCTGGCGCGCGCACCGCTGATTTGCTGGGGCCGGAAGGCGGTTCGCCGATTTCGACAAGCGAAATGGGTGATGTGATTATCAATGCACTGGATGCCAGCCTGTAGCCAAAGGGACCGCGCCGTGTGCGGCCCTAACCCTTGTACGCCGCAATCTGTTTGATCTGCTCAATGGCCTTTTTGACAATGAAAGTCGATTTTTTGGCAAATTCCGGGTCTTTGGAAATTTTCAAAGCCCCGGTGTCAAAACCCTTGAATTTCTCAAAACCTTTCCAAAATTTTGCCCGATAATTTTGCAATTGTGCCAATGAATTAGAAATGCTTCGGCCTTGTTGTTTGATATTTTTGCCCCATGATGCTTCACTCGGGTCTGCCAAAAACACCTTTGCACCGGCAACAAATTTGGCCAAGGAACCGTTTAGCAGTTTTTCGGCCAGCGCGTTCTTTTTGGCAATATCCGCCTTAACTTTTTCGACAGAGCCGATCATATCAAGGCTTTTGCAGGTCACCGCATAAATCGCCGCGGCTTTACCTACCTTTGCGGCGGCTGTCGCAGCATTGTTCCCCATCGGGGTTGATTTCATCTTTTTTTCAGCCTCTGAGGCTTTGGTTTGAATAATCCCAAGCTGTTTGCGCAGCGGCTCTACTTTGCTGACATATTCTTTTTTTGCCGCAACGACTTTTTTAGCCAGCTCTTCCAGTGTTCTTGAAGGATTGCTGGCTGGGTCAAGCTTGGCCATATCAATCTTTTTAAGCAATAATTCCAGTTTTTTAAGCTCAGCCCCGAGACCGGTTTTAATCAGTTTTCCGACTTTTCCCTTGGCCTTTTGCCAATGGGTATTCTTGAGTTCAGCAGGGCACTTAATTTGTAATTCAGAGGGTCGAATCCCGGCCATCGTAAACTCCTTAACAATCTCTAATCAAATTTATACGCCCGAATCGGAATTATTTGCAAGAAATTCATCACTTTACGATGTCGTGCCAGTTTCATTGCTGCATGTGCCAAGACTTTATCACAGACAATGCTCCATATTTTTCACTATAATTTACGCTTTTGTCCTGCGGCGGAACTGGCTATCAATGCAACAACCACAAAGGACGCCAACATGACCAAAACCATTGATTACAAAAAGCGTATGCAATCTGAAATGAATGCTTTGATGCAGGTTGCGATGAAAAATCTGGTTAAGGGATTGTTGGAAGATGTCGCGGTTGACGGGCTTCCTGGGGCGCATCATTTTTTTATTACGTTTAAGACCAGCCATGCAGGGGTTGATCTGGCACCTTGGTTAAAAGAAAAATTTCCCGATGAAATGACCATCGTTATGCAGGAGTGGTTTGATAATCTGGCAATTATGGCCGACCGGTTTACCATCACCCTCAATTTCAACAATACGCCGGAGCCGATGGTTATTCCGTTTGATGCCATTACCGCATTTGCCGATCCGTCAGCCGAGTTTGGCCTACGATTTGACAATGAGCCGCCAAAACCAGCACCAAAAGAGGCGCTGGTCGACGAGGCCATCGAAGAATTGACCAAAGATGCCGATGTTGTCAGCCTAGACACATTTCGCAAAAAATAGCTCAAAGGAAATGCCTATGACCCGCACCGAAACCGACAGCTTTGGCCCATTAGAGGTGCCTTCCGATAAATATTGGGGCGCACAAACCCAGCGTAGTCTGATGAATTTCCCGATTGGCTGGGAAAAGCAGCCCATCGCAATTGTGCGCGGCCTTGGCGTGGTGAAAAAAGCCTGTGCGCAGGCGAATATATCACTGGGCAAGCTTGATCCGGAAATCGGTAATGCTATCCTTGAGGCTGCCTCTGAGGTGATCGAAGGCAAATGGGACGATAATTTCCCGCTGGTGGTCTGGCAAACAGGGTCTGGCACCCAATCCAACATGAACGCCAATGAAGTGATTGCTAACCGCGCCATTGAAATGCTGGGTGGTAAAATCGGCTCCAAAACCCCTGTGCATCCCAATGATCATTGCAATATGGGGCAGTCCTCAAACGATACTTTCCCGACTGCCATGCATATCGCCGTAGCCGTTTCCGCGCATGACATATTGCTGCCGGGATTGGAAAAGCTGCACAAAGCTTTGGCTACCAAGGCTGATGATTTCAAAGACATCATCAAAATCGGCCGCACCCATACCCAAGACGCCACACCGCTGACATTGGGGCAGGAATTTGGCGGCTATGCGTTTCAGGTTGAACAGGGCATTGCGCGGGTACGCCATGCGCTGAAAAACATTTATCCGCTGGCACAGGGTGGCACCGCTGTTGGCACGGGGCTAAACACCGAAAAAGGCTGGGCTGAAATGGTGGCCGCTAATATGGCTGAAATCACCGGTCTGCCTTTTGTCACCGCCCCCAATAAATTTGAAGCCTTGGCTGCGCATGACGCATTGGTTGAAATCTCCGGCGCGCTAAAAACCGTTGCCGCCAGTGTTT
>QIGK01000058.1 GCA_003228875.1 Rhodobacterales bacterium | reverse complement strand
ACGGTTGAGCGGCGCAAAAACAAAAGCAACAAAGTGGTGACATTGTCCGAAGCTGTGGTGGCGGTAAAAGTCGATGGCAAAAAGGTTTTGTCGGTGTCTGACAGCCTTGATGAGCTGGGCAAAGACAGCGGACCGGTGAATGCGCTGGCCAAGGCGCTGGGCAAAGATTTAGGGCGTTATCAATCAATCATTGATGATATGCGGCTGGTGGATTTTAAGGTTCGGATCATCAATGGTGGGGTTGATGCGGTGACGCGCGTATTGATTGACAGCGAAGACAGCATCGGGCGTCGATGGTCAACAGTGGGGGTTTCGGCCAATATTGTTGATGCTTCGTTTCAGGCCCTGCTGGATGCAATCCGCTGGAAGTTGATCAGGGACGGGGCCAAGAGTGTCTAACGAATGAACATTGTAACCACCGTTAAAACCGGTGATCCGGATCGCTATATGGCGACCATGGCTGCAAAACCGCCAGACCGTGAAAAGCTACTGGTTTTATACGCGTTTAACCTTGAAATCGCCCGCGCGCCTTGGAGCCGATGATTGCCGAAATGCGCCTGCAATGGTGGCTGGATGCGATTGCTGATATTTATGAGGGGCGGGGCGCACGTGGCCATGAGGTGTTGGGGCAGTTGGCGGCGATAATTGATACGCATGATTTGCCGCGAGATGTTTTTGACAACATGATCAACGCACGGCGGTTTGATATTTATCGGGAACCCCACGCAGACCGCGCGGCTTTTGATCGGTATGTCGCGGCGACTTCGAGTGGCATAATGGGCTTGGCGGCGCGGGTTTTAGGGGCTGATGCAATCACTATAAAAGACATCTCTTTTGCGGCAGGCGTGGCAAGTTTGTTGCGCGCTGCGCCGGAACTGATCGCGCGGGGCTGTAAGCCTTTGCCCGGCGATATCGAACAGGTGATTGATGCAGCGTATTTGAAGCTGGGTAAGCGCATTGACAAAACGGCTTTTCCGGCTGCTTTGACCGGGTGGCGGGCAAGAGCAGCATTGCAATCTGCACGCAAAAATCCGGAGTTTATTCTGAGCGGACTGCTGGAAGAATCGCCTGCTTGGCGGCGGTTCAGTTTTTTGCGATGTCGCTTAACCAGACGGTTTTAGCCCTGAGGCGCATTCTTACCTCGGGACTGGCTTTTTGACTTGGCCTGCACAGTAAACCAGATCAAAGCAACCCCTGCCAAAATCAAAAACGGGATCATAGCAAGGTTAACCGCTGTCCAGCCTTCTTGCGCGGTAGCTCCGGTAGCGTTCATCAGCCCACCCGATGCTAGGGAGGCGATGGTCACCATGCCAAAAACCGCAAAATCGTTCATGCCTTGCACGCGGCCCCGCTCTGCGACTGAATGGGCCGTTGCTAACATAGCCGTGGCACCGATAAAGCCAAAATTCCAACCGATACCAAGCAGAACAAGGGTAATGTAAAAGTTTGTCAACGCAATACCGTTTAGCGCCACTATGCCGGCTGCGCCCAGAATAATCAGCCCGAGCGTAATAATTTTTTCAGCGCCAAACCGGTTGATCAGGTGACCAGTGAAAAAGCTGGGCACAAACATTGCCAGAACATGGCCCATGACCACATCAGCAGAGGCATTGGTGCCATACCCACTGCCAAACACCGCCAACGGCGTTGATGTCATCACGAGGTTCATAAGCGAATAGGAAACCATGGCGCAAATCATGGCTACGGCGATTTTTGGGCTTTGCAAAAGCTGCATACGCGAACGCCCCTTGGGGCTGTTTAGACCGGGTTTTTCGGGCTTGGGAATATCAAGAAAAAAGAACAGAAACACACCCACAGCGTTAAGCGCAATCATGGCCAAATAAGCGCCAACAAAAGGCACTGAAAGCAGATCATTGGTAGTTTTAACCAGTTGCGGGCCAAGCACCGCGGCAACAAGCCCGCCCGCCATCACCCATGAAATAGCAGTTGGCATGAATTCGGGGCTGGCAGTATCGGTGGCTGCAAATCGGTAAAACGCCTGTGCCGACATATAAATGCCAACCAGAAACCCGCCCAGACAGAACAGTGGAAAAGACCCGATCCATAAGGCATAAGCCGAAATGCTGGCCCCGCCAGCACCGCCGGCTGCGCCAATAAAAAACCCGACGCGGCGGCCGTGTTTTTGCATGATGCTTGCAAGCACTGGCGCTGTAAACATTGAACCCATTACTGTCATGGTGATCGGCAAGGTTGCGAACCTTGGATCCGTGACCAGCATTTGCCCAGCCAAACCGCCCAGCACAAAATGCAAAGACATTTGCGCCCCAAGAATGCCCTGTGCGGCAACCAGAACCAAAACATTGCGTTTGGCGCGGCGGTTGGAATCTGTGGCGGAATGGGAAATCATACAGAACATTTATCCTGCCGTTCAGCAGATGCAATTGCTTTTTTGGCTCATTGCTGCAAAATCCAAATGAAAAGGAAAATGCATTGATAGGTCGTATCATTGAAACTGGGGATAACATTGAGGAAGGCATTGCGTGGTTGACGCAAAACCACCCTCGCTTTGCCCATGCAATAAACCTGACCGGACAACCGCCCCTGCGGCGGCGGCCGGACGGGTTTGAGGCGTTGCTTTCGGCAATTGTCTCACAGCAAATTTCGGTCGCGGCGGCCAAAGGGATATGGAACCGGCTGGAAACGGCGGGGGCGATCACACAAAAGGCTATTTTGGCAATGGAGCATCAGGATTTGCGCAGCCTTGGCTTATCAAACCAAAAAGCCACATATGCAAACGCGCTGGCGCGAGCAAATATTGATTTTGTGGCCTTGCGCCGCCAGCGCAGTGAAAAGGTCATGCGTGAATTAACCGCCGTTAAGGGAATCGGGAACTGGACTGCCGAGATATATCTGATGTTCAGCCTTGGCCGCGCCGATGTGTTTGCGCCCGGTGATCTGGCCTTGCAAGAAGCAACAAAGGTTTTGTTTGATCTGCCAGAGCGCCCAAAAGAAAAACCATTGCGTTTAATGGCCCAAGATTGGTCACCATGGCAAGCGGTTGCGGCGCGGGTTCTTTGGGCCTATTACCACGTCATTAAAGAACGCGAAGGGATCAACTGAATGGCTGCTTTGGAAAGTTTTCGCCGCGACGCAAAGTCGGGCAACAATAAAACACTGATGATTTTTCTGCATGGTTACGGGGCGGATGGCAAAGACCTGCTTGGCCTAGCTGATCCGTTGGGAGAGCATTTGAACGACACTGCTTTTGTCGCCCCAAATGCTCCACACCCTTGCACCGGCAACCCGATGGGGTATCAGTGGTTTCCGATTCCGTGGATTGACGGTTCATCCGAAGAAGCCGCTGAGACAGGGTTGCTCAAAGCAAGCCTATTACTGAATACTTGGCTAGACGAAACCATGCTTGCTGAGGGCGTGACCGCTGCAAACACTATTTTATTCGGGTTTTCACAAGGCACTATGATGGCGCTTCAGGTTGCGCCGCGCCGCGCCGACAAATTTGCTGGTGTGGTTGGATTTTCAGGTCGTTTACTGGCGCCCGAAAAGCTGGAAAATGAAACACTGAGCAAGCCACCGGTGTTATTGGTGCATGGCGACCAAGACGATGTTGTGCCGCCACAATCTTTGCCGGATGCCGCTGATGCGCTGACCAAAGCCGGGTTTGAGGTTTTTACCCATATTTCCCTAGGCACCGGCCACGGCATTGCGCCAGATGGTTTGGGTGTGACATCGCAATTTGCACAGCAACAATTTAACCGCTGATCAACACAGTCTAGAGGGTTGAAAGCAATTCGTAACTAGATATAGTCGCCTTAACCTGTTCAACAGCAAAAGGCGCGGAAAATGCATCCGGCTGAGACCAACAAGTTTATCTGGCAACCTGCCGCACTCAAGCGGTTTCCTGCACTTGTGCTGAATGCTGATTTCAGGCCGCTTTCGTATTTTCCTTTGTCGCTCTGGCCGTGGGAAGACGCAGTAAAAGCGGTTTATCTGGACCGTGTGGTTGTGATTGCGTCTTATGATGAATGCGTGCATTCGCCGTCAACCACGCTGCGCATTCCTTCGGTTGTGGTGCTAAAGGATTTTATCAAGCCACAACCCAAAACTGCTTTTACGCGGTTTAATTTGTTTTTGCGGGATGGGTTTAGCTGTCAATATTGCGGCAAGTCGGGGGAAATGACCTTTGATCATATAATTCCCCGGACACGGGGCGGGCGCACAACGTGGCAAAATGTTGTTGCGGCTTGCAGCCCTTGTAACCTGTATAAAGGCGCAAAAACCGTCAAGCGGGCCGGAATGCAATTGCGCAAACTGCCTATTCAGCCCAGTGCTGAACAATTGATGCGGGCAGGGCGCAAGTTCCCACCAAACTTTTTGCATGATAGCTGGCTGGATTTTTTGTATTGGGACGCGGAACTGGAAAGCTGACTTTTACGGGGTAAACGCTTTAATAATATTCGATTGTTAAACCGACAGTAACCATAGATTTAGGCGCCGTCATGAACCATCTTTCCAGCCTTGCCATCGATACCTCGGAGGCGGGGAAAATTATGGTTCGACCAGCGCAGACCACCCGTGAAACGGTTCATAAAATTGCAAGGCAATGCTATTTGGAGAAGACGAAGACGATATTTTCCGTCAGGCGGGGCACTGGCTGGCCAAAATTCGCCGGTTGCGCGAAACATGGTCAAAATTTCCAACCCAAACCCATGTGGTGCAATCTTCGCTTGATTTGATGGTGCAGCGGGTCGAACTGGCTATTCGGGATTAACAAGTTTCGCTTTCAGTTCTTCTTTTGGTTGGCTAACCTGCACCCGAAAAAAAGGAGAATGTCATGGATTTGGGAATCGCTGGA
Organism: Rhodobacterales bacterium; assembly: GCA_003228875.1. GTDB lineage: Bacteria > Pseudomonadota > Alphaproteobacteria > Rhodobacterales > Rhodobacteraceae > UBA3077. The sequence continues at coordinate 28,504 of QIGK01000058.1, read as the reverse complement.
AAAACTGCCATTGTTTGTGCTGCTTCAAAAGGGCTGGGCCGTGGCTGCGCCGAAAGCTTGGCCGAGGCTGGCGTTGATGTCATCATTAACGCTAGAACTGAAGGGCCTTTGCGCCAGACCGCCGGTGAAATCGCCAAGAAATACGGGGTTAAAGTAACATCGGTGGCTTGTGATATCACCACCGCCGAAGGGCAGGCGATGGTTTTGGCGGCCTGTCCCGCGCCTGACATTCTGGTAAATAACGCGGGTGGCCCGCCTCCGGGATTGTGGAGCGATTGGGAGCGCGAAGATTTCACCAAAGCGCTGGATGCAAATATGTTGACGCCGATCATGCTGATGAAAGCGGTGTTGCCGGGGATGATGGAACGCGGTTGGGGGCGGGTGGTGAATATTACCAGCCAATCGGTGAAAGCGCCAATTCCGGTGCTGGGATTGTCAAACGCGGCAAGGGCAGGGCTGACTGGATATGTTGGTGGCACCTCGCGGCAGGTTGCGCCAAATGGTGTGACGATAAATAACCTATTGCCCGGGATACATGCCACGGACCGCGCGAACGCGCTGGATGGTGCGGTTCGCGACGCCCAAGGCATTACCATCGAAGAGGCCCGCGAACAACGTTATGCCAGTATTCCGGCGCGCCGCTATGGCACGTCTGAAGACTTTGGTGCGATGTGTGCGTTTTTGTGTTCAATGAAAGCAGGGTTTATTATCGGGCAGAATATTTTGCTGGATGGTGGCGCTGTGAATTCGACAATGTAAGATGAAGGATAATCGCACAACCAAAGGCTTTAGCCTTAAAGATCAACTGTTTAACGCGAATAAAATCGCCTATTTGTCTGATCTTTTTGTGACGGCCGATAGCGATTTTGACGGGCAGCTGTTTCAGAATTCGGTCATGGCACAGCTACCAGCGCTGGAGCTGAAAGCACGGATTTCGATGATCGCCAAGGTGCTGGAACAGCATCTTTCTAGTGATTTCGAAACTGCGGCCGCGCAAATTTTGGCGGCGCTGCCCGCTGAGTTGGACCCAAGCAAAACCGACGATGATTTTGGTGATTTTATTATGGCTCCGCTGGGGGTTTTTGTCAGCAATAACGGGTTGGATCATCTGCAAACCTCATTAAAATTGCTGCGTGAGATGACCAAACGGTTTTCGGTTGAATTTGATATCCGATACTTTTTGAATGCTCATCCCGCTGCCACAATGGCTGCGCTGGAAAAATGGGCAACAGACCCGAATTACCATGTGCGGCGGTTGGTTTCTGAGGGCACGCGCCCAACTTTACCATGGGGTAAAAAAATCGGCATTGCGGTGCAAGAGCCGCTGGTTTTTCTGGACATTTTGCACGCTGACAAAGCCAGATTTGTCACCCGCTCGGTTGCCAACCATCTGAATGACATTAGCAAAAAAGACCCTGAACTGGTGGTTGCTACCCTAAAACGCTGGGCAGGATTGGGCAAACAAACCGCCGATGAACTGGGCTGGATGACGCGGCACGCATTGCGCACATTGGTCAAAAAGGGTGATCTTGGGGCGCTGGAATTGCTCGGTTATCGGGGGGCGCCTGAAATTACAGTTTCGGATATTGACGGGCCAAACGGTTTGGAAATTGGCGAGGTAGGGGAATTTGGTTTTACCATCAAAGCGGTGCAAGGTGAAAAACTAATGATTGACTATGTGATTGATTTTATAAAGAAAAACGGATCGTCCCGTCCCAAAGTATTTAAGCTTAAAAAGCTGGATATAAAAGCCGGTGAAACGGTTAATCTTTCAAAAAACCACCGATTCCTAAAGGATGCCACCACCTTTACCCATTATCCCGGGCCGCATCGCATGTGGTTGCAGATCAATGGCCAGAAATTTGGTCTTTGTGAATTTGAATTGAGGTAATTTATGGATTTTCATGTTTGGTTAGCATTTGTGGCTGCATCTACACTGATAGTGTTCGTTCCGGGGCCATCAATTATGTTGGTGCTAAGTTACGGGCTTAGCCAAGGACGGCGGGTTGCGGTTGCCTCAGCTATGGGCGTTGCGTTGGGTGATATTATCGCGATGAGCGCGTCATTATTAGGACTTGGTGCGCTCGTCCTTGCTTCGGCGAGTTTGTTTGTTGCTTTGAAATGGATTGGCGCTGCATATTTGGTGTTTCTTGGCATAAAGCTAATTCGATCTGCACCGATGGATTTTGTTTCTGAAACTACCACAGTTTTGGTGCCCGCCAAGAGCGTATTTTTTCATTTGGGGTTGGTTACAGCCCTGAACCCCAAAAGCATCGTGTTCTTCATTGCGTTTGTGCCACAATTTTTGAATGTGGAAGCAAATCTGATGCCGCAATTTGGGGTGTTAATTGCTACCTATGTCTCGCTGGGTTGGTTGAACGCGCTTTTATACGCGCTGTTGGCAGATAAGCTGCGCTCAAAAATATCAAAGCCTTCGGTTATTGGGTGGATGACACGCCTTGGCGGTGGGGCCTTGATTGGCATGGGCGTGATGACCGCGGTATGGCGGCGCGGCGCCTAAGCCTTGCACGCGAAATTGAAAGTTTGTGGGTTTTAACGCGGGTGTTCAGGGCCTATATACAGGGTGAACCAACCAAGAGGTAACATCTGATGAAATATGAAAACGTTCAGGAATATTACGGTAAAGTGTTGCAAGGATCAGATGATTTGCAGACCAATGCCTGTTGCACGCCCGATGATGTGCCTGAATATTTGCGTAAGGTTCTGGCTAAAATCCACCCTGAAGTAAGTGAAAAATATTATGGCTGTGGTCTGGTTGCGCCAAATGTGTTGGCGGGCATGGATATTCTGGATCTCGGTTGTGGATCGGGGCGCGATGTTTATGCGCTGGCGGGGTTGGTTGGGGAAAACGGCTCTGTGGTTGGGGTTGATATGACCGACGAACAGCTGGCAGTCGCGCGTCGCCATGGCGGTTTTCACGCTGAGGCATTTGGCTATGCAGGGCCAAATACCGTATTTCACAAAGGCTATATTGAAAAACTTGATGCATTAGGTTTGGCAGATGCCAGCTTTGATATTATTGTCTCAAACTGCGTGATTAACCTGTCACCCGACAAACCGGCAGTGCTGGCTGAGGCGTATCGTCTGTTAAAACCGGGCGGAGAGCTGTATTTTTCGGATGTATATGCAGACCGTCGGGTGCCAACTGAATTGCTTGAAGACCCCGTTTTATATGGCGAATGCTTAAGCGGGGCCTTATATTGGAATGATTTTGAAAACCTGGCCAAGGCAGCAGGGTTTAGTGACCCGCGACTGGTTGAGGACCGGGTTTTGACCATAGAAAATCCTGAAATTGAGGCCAAACTGGATGGAATTGGGTTTCACTCTGCAACCTACCGCTTGTTTAAGTTGGCGCTTGAACCTGCCTGTGAAGATTACGGCCAAACCGTGACCTATCTTGGCACCGAACCAAATGACCCTGCGGAATTTATGTTGGATAAATCCCATATTTTTAAGACTGGTGACAAAGTGGCGGTTTGCGGCAATACATTTATGATGTTGCGTGACAGCCGATTTGCGCCGCATTTTGATTTTCAAGGTAATTTTGACCAACATCTCGGCATTTTTGCCGGATGCGGTGGCGGATTGCCATTTGAGACGACATCAAAACCTGCAAACACTTGTTGCTAGAGGCGCTTGGGCTTGGTAATAGGGGACTAAGTTAGTCAGGATTGCAAGTGTCTCAAAATACGCCCCGATTGGAAATTAGGAATGTTTCCCGCCAGTATGACGGGCAAAATGTGGTGGACGCGGTATCTTTGCAGATGTTCGCAGGTGAGGTTACCTGCCTGCTGGGGCCTTCGGGTTGTGGCAAATCAACCACATTGAGGATTGCCGCAGGGGTTGACCAGCAAGACAACGGCGAGGTTCTGGTTGACGGGCAAGTGATTTCCGATGCAAGCACCCATTTGCCGCCGGAAAAACGCTCCATAGGGTTGATTTTTCAGGATTTTGCCCTGTTTCCCCATTTATCTGTGCAGAAAAATGTCGCGTTTGGCTTAAAATCGGCAGATAAAATGGATGTGGCTGTCAAATTGCTGGACAAGGTCGGCTTGTTAAAATTTGCAGATAAATATCCGCATATGCTGTCTGGTGGTGAACAACAACGGGTTGCGCTGGCACGGGCATTGGCACCAAACCCGCGGGTTATGCTGATGGATGAACCGTTTTCGGGGCTTGATAACCGGCTGCGCGACGGCATTCGTGATGATACATTGGCCATTTTGAAAGAACTGAATGCCTCGGTTTTGCTGGTCACACATGAACCCGAAGAAGCCATGCGAATGGCTGATAAAATCGCCCTGATGCGCGATGGAAAAATTGTGCAAATTGGCGCGCCTTATAATATTTATAACGCGCCGGTTGATCGCTTAGCAGCTGGGTTTTTTAGCGATATCAATGTTATACACGGTGTTGTTAACAAAATGCAGACCGACACGCCTTTTGGCCAATTCTTGACACCGGGGCTGGCTGACAGTGCTGATGTCGAAATAATTATTCGCCCGCAACACTTGCGAATTGGTTTTGATCGCCACGGCAAAGGCCCACATCCTACGCCGCAAGAAGGCGTGCCAGCCCGTGGCGTTGTCAAACGGGCGCGGTTCATGGGCAATGAGAGCCTGATCGAAGTGCAGATGGAACATGACCAATCGGTGTTAAGCGCCAGTATCCCGGGGGTTTTTCTGCCAAAGCCAGAGACGCCGCTTTGGCTGTCGCTGCGGCGTGATCGGTGTTTTGTTTTTCCGTGCGTGCGTCAAAGTAAGGTCAAAAACCCGTTTGCCGGCAAAAAAGTGCCTGTTTAGGCGCATTTAGGTTTGAACCTTATGGGGTTAGGCCCTACATATAACGCGATGAATTCGTATAATCAGGAGAGAAAAGATGATTTCAACGCCTATGTTTCTTGCCAATATCGGCCCTATTGGGCTGGTCTTGATTGCAGTTGTTGTTCTAGTGCTGTTTGGCCGCGGCAAGATTTCCAATTTGATGGGTGAAGTTGGCAAAGGCATTTCGTCATTCAAAAAAGGTGTGTCTGAAGGCAAAGCCGAATTGGAAACTGCCGCCGCTGACGAGGCTGTCGATGTGACGCCGGTTAAAGACAAAGACGAAGCCTGATTTGGCATTTAGTTTGAAAGGATTGCGCGGATATGTTTGATCTGGGCATGATGGAGCTGCTTGTCATTGGCATTGTGGCACTGATTGTTGTTGGGCCTAAAGACTTGCCGGGAATGTTTCGCACCGTTGGCAATTTTGTGGGCAAAGCAAAAAGTATGGCGCGCGAATTCCAGCGTTCTATGGATGCTGTGGTTGATGAATCCGGCATTAAAGATGCAGGCAAAGACTTTAATGATATGGCCAAAAGCGTTGATTCTGCGACCAATTTTAAGGCTTCGGATTTTAACGCTGATCTTGATGGGGACGACATCACTATTCCACCCAAGCCGCGCTCCAAGAAACCTTCCTCAAGCAAACCCAAATCTAAAAGCACATCAAAATCGGATTCCGGTTCAAAATCTAAATCAAAACCGGCTACAAAAACTGCTTCGAAATCTGCTGCTAAACCAGCCGCGAAGGCCGCCAAAAAGCCTGTCGCAGCTGCCAAAAATGTGAAGGCCGCAAGCAAGCCTGCTTCGGCAAAATCCAAAAAACCGGCTGTGAGCAAAACCGCAACAAAAAAAGCCAGCGCGAAAAAACCGGCAGCCAAAAAGCCGGCTGTAAAAAAGCAAGCTGCGGTGAAAGAATAATCTAATGAGTGATAGTGACGTAGAAGACAGCACCGCGCCGTTGATCGAACATCTGGCGGAATTACGCAATCGGCTGATCCGCTCGGTTCTGGCTTTTATCGTCGGAATGCTGGCAAGCTATTTTGTCTCACAACAAATATTTGATTTTCTGGCCGCGCCAGTCTGTAAACAATTGATCGAAGCCAATGGTGAGTGCAGCCTGATTTTTACCGGTCTGCAAAAGGGTTTCACCACTGCGTTGCGTATCTCTATGTTTGGCGGCTTTATTCTGGCATTCCCGATTATCGGTTTCCAGCTTTGGCAATTTGTGGCGCCGGGGCTGTATGCCAAAGAGAAAAAGGCGTTTTTGCCGTTTATGCTGGCTTCACCGGTACTTTTCCTGATTGGCGCATCGTTTGCTTTTTATGTTGTGTTGCCGCTGGCATTTGATTTCTTCCTTGGTTATCAACAGTTTGGCCCCACAGGTGAGGCAACCCCGGTTGATGGGCCAGCCGCGGTTGGTGTTTCATTTCTGGGCACCATTGACGAATATCTGGGCCTGACCATGAAATTTGTGCTGGCCTTTGGCATAACTTTCCAACTGCCTGTGGCATTAACCCTGATGGGGATTGCCGGTTTGGTTTCGGTTAATGGTTTGCGCACAACTCGTAAATTTGCGGTTGTGGGTATTCTGTCGCTGGCAGCGATTGTGACGCCCCCTGATGTGGTTACCCAGATTATTTTGTTTGTGGTCGTTTACGGGCTGTACGAAATTTCTATTTTACTGGTCGCGATTGTTGAAAAACGCCGCGAAAAGCGATTGCGGGCTGAGGGCGGGTTTTTTGAAGACGATTATGAGGATGACGAAGATTCTGACGCTGATACTTTTGACGAGGACAAAAAGTGAAGGCAAAGCCTTTGAAGCGAATTATCGCAGCGCTGGAGCGGCTTAGCCCGCCGCCGATGGACCAGCAAGATTTTAGCCTTGCAGATGCATTTGTCTGGGAAAGCGAACCCGATGCGCTGCGGCCAGTTGCACAAGTTAACAAAGTTGACATCGCCTTGCTGGTTGGCATTGATCGCGCCCGAGACATTTTGATGGCCAATACCCGTCAGTTTGCTGCGGGTTTACCAGCCAATAACGTGTTGCTTTGGGGCGTGCGCGGCATGGGGAAATCTTCGCTGGTTAAGTCTGTCCATGCACAGATACCTGATGTCAAACTAATTGAAATTCAACGCGAAGACCTGCCAAGCATTGGGCGTTTGATGAACCATCTGCGCGGCGCTCCGCTTCGATTTATATTGTTTTGTGATGATCTTTCTTTTGATCAAGATGACAGCCATTATAAATCTCTTAAGGCGGTGCTGGATGGCGGGATTGAAGGTCGACCAGATAATGTGGTGTTTTACGCCACCTCAAACCGCCGGCACCTGATGCCGCGTGATATGATTGAGAATGAACGCCAAAAAGGCATTAATCCATCTGAAGCGGTAGAGGAAAAAGTGTCCTTGTCAGACAGGTTTGGCCTGTGGCTTGGCTTCCACCCATGTTCGCAAGATCAGTATCTGGCAATGGTTTCGGGGTATTGTGATGCTTTTGGGCTGAATATTTCGCTTGAGCAACAGCGGGCAGAGGCCATTGAATGGCAACAGACCCGCGGCGCGCGCTCTGGGCGGGTGGCGTGGCAATACGTTACCGATTTGGCGGGGCGACGGGGCGTAAAGCTGTCTTAATAAAATTTAATGAGTCTGATTGACTTCGCTCAGTATCTATTATAACTATAAAACTAGTTATATGGAGATAATGATGAATACAGAAATTGCGAGTGCAGGATTTGCAGCAGTTGGATCTGCGCCAAGGCTTCAGATTGTTGCGTTGTTGGTGCGGGCTGGGCCTGTGGGGCTGTCGACCGGTGATATTCAGCAAAAAACTGGCATTCCGGCGTCAACATTGATGCATCATTTGAAATCACTGATGGAGGGGCGGGTGATTACGCAAGTCAAAAATGGGCGGACAATGATGAGTGTGGCGAATTATGACCACTTGAACGCTCTGGCCGCGTTTTTGCTGGAAGAATGCTGTGTTGACATGTCAAACTCCAAAGAACGGGAGCTGGCAGATGGTTGAGCTAACCCCGCAAAAACCCCTTGATTTACGCAAAACCCTTGCTGGGTTATGGTCGCCTTGGGGCGTGATCCTGCTGATTATAGTTGCCGTTAGCTTGCTTGATATCGCTGCTCTGCCCGACATTATGCTGATGGCAAGCAAATCGTTGCTGAAAACCGCGCCGTATATCCTTTTTGCAGTTGCAGTCATCGCCTATTTGCAAGCCAGCGGCGCTGAAACGCTCATTGCCAAAGCTTTTGAGGGCAGAGAGTTTCGCATGATTGTGCTGGCAGCACTGCTGGGCGGGCTGGCACCATTTTGTTCGTGTCAGGTCATTCCTTTTATTGCCGGATTATTAATCATGGGGGTGCCGTTGGCACCGGTCATGGCGTTTTGGCTGGCTTCGCCACTGGTTGATCCGGCGTCACTGCTGATAACTGCTGGTGCCTTGGGTTGGGATTTTGCCATTGCCAAAGCCATTGTCGCAGTGTCGCTGGGACTTTTTGGTGGATTTTTGGTCAGCTTTCTGGTGCGCTACGGGGCTTTTGCCAATCCGCTGCGCCCCGCCAAAACACGCGGTTGCGGTAATTTAAACCCGTTTGCGGGCCAACCGGTTTGGAAATTTTGGCGCGAAGCTGCGCGGCGTCATCGTTTTGCAATACTCGCCAAGGAAAACTTTCTGTTTTTATTGAAATGGATGTCGCTGGCTTATTTGGTCGAAGCGCTGATGATTACCTATATTCCTGCTGAAATGATTGCCAGCATTGTTGGTGGTTCGGGGGCGAAACCCATTATCATAAGCGCCTTTATCGGTGCACCCGCTTACCTGAACGGCTATGTTGCGCCCCCTTTGTTGGCGGCATTGATGACGCAAGGTATGAGCGCGGGTGCCGCGATGTCATTTATGGTTGCCGGTGCGGTTAGCAGCATTCCGGCAATGACAGCTGTTTGGTCATTGGTTAAACCACGGGTTTTTGCCACCTATATTTCACTGGGAATAGGCGGCGCGATTGTAGCAGGGTTTGCATTTTCGGCTGTCGCGTAAAAGTGGGGTAAAGCCCCACCTAACGGGATTATGGCAGATACTGTGCCGGATTAACGCTTTCGGTGCCAACACGAACCTCAAAATGCAAAATTGGCGGATTGCCCGGTGCAACGCGACCAATGGTTTGGCCTTTTCTAACTGCGTCGTCTTTGGCGACATTAACGGTGCCAATGCGGCCATAAACAGTAATTAAATCGTTGGAATGGCGGATCAAAATAATGGTGCCAAGGCCGCCAAGCGATTCAGAAACCAGTGCAATGGTGCCGTCTCCGGCTGCCAAAACAACGGCAAGCGGTTCGGTTTGATAGTCAATGCCTTCATTTCTATTGCGGCCGGTGGCTTGATAGCCGCGCAAAATGCTACCGGAAACAGGTAGCATAAACGGCGCATTCGGATTGCCAACCGCTGGTTCGGGTTCGGGTTCAGGCGCGACGGGAGCAACAGGAGCAACGGGGGTAACGACTTCGGGCGCTGGCGCCGGCGTTGGTTGAACGACAGGGGGGGCAGTTACAGGCACAAGATCGGTATCAGGAACCGGAATAATAAGCTGTTGGCCGGTTCGAACCCCAAGATCAGAACCAAGCCCGTTCCACGATGCCAGTGCGGTTACCGAAACATTGTAATTTCGGGCAATTTCGTAAGCGGTTTCGCCAGCCTCGACACGGTGACGCAACGGTGCTGTTGGGCTGCCGACCTCTGGGGCATTGCTATTGCTGACATTTTCGATTGCTGAAATCGCGATCTCTTCGGACCAACCTGACGGCGATGAAACCAAACTGCCGCCAACATTAACAGGCAAGACCAGCACTTCGCCAGCGCGGGGTTCATAACGCACAGGCAGGCCGTTCACTTCGGCCAGTTCTGTTGCTGTTAACCCAATTCGACTGGCGATTGAGGTTAGGCTGTCGCCTTCGCGGGCAACGACGACTTGATAATCTTCATAGGTGATCACACCGCGTTGGTCAGCACCGGGTCGGTCAATCGAGGGCACTGCCTCAGAATTTCCTTGAAAAACAGACGTGACCCTTGATAGGTCGATGCCGTTTTCGGAAAGGCTAACACACCCAGAAAGCAAAAATGCCGCTGCCAAAGTTGTGCTAATTCGTAAGCTTCTGATAATCATCTATTTTTGCCCTATATTGCCTCAGTTAATCTGCCCTTTTCGGGTCTGATTCATGCGTCTATATCAAGTGCTACGCCCTCAAGCAGAGGCACAAAACGCACGCTGTTTAGTTCACTATACTCTAAACCGTCTTGGGTTTTAACAATTTTTATTAGGTTCTGTATAGTGTCGGACTGGCCAACCGGCAATACCATGATGCCACCCACCTTTAGCTGTGCCAAAAGGCTGCTTGGCGGGTCTTCAGCGGCGGCGGTCACGATAATACGGTCAAAGGGCGCTTGTTCGGGAAAACCACGACTGCCATCATCAGCAATAACGGTCACATTGCCAAGATCAAGCTCTCGCAAGATCCCTATCGCCATGCGCGCAAGGGGTCGGTGGCGCTCTATGGTGTAAACGCGCCTAGCCAAACGGCTGAGAATGGCGGCCTGATAGCCCGAGCCGGTGCCAATTTCCAATACTTTGCATCGCGGCGTTACCGCCAATGCTTGTGTCATTTGCGCCACAATCGAAGGCTGGCTGATGGTCTGACCACAAGCGATTGGCAAAGGCGTGTTTTCAAATGCACGATCTTTGAACAAGCCTCCCAAAAATGCTTCGCGTGGGGTTTTTTCCATGGCGTCCAGCACGCGGGTATCGGTGATACCGTGGCTTCGCAAAGCAAAAACAAACTGCATTTGAGCTTCGGAAATCATTTTAACCCTCTACCGCTGATTTAAGATCATCAAGAACGCTATAGGCAGTTAAGTCTGCACGTAGGGGCGTGACGGTGATAAAGCCATTGGCGGCCTCGCGCGCGTCAGAACCAAGCGCCGAACTGACATTACTGGCATTGTGCATCAACCAAAGGATTTTTTGGCCATTGGGCGCGATCTGAGGCTCAACCCCGAAGGCAACATTGGTTCGGTTGCCCTGATTAGTGGCTTTGACCCCTTTCACATCCGGGCCTTGAACCGGCGGGAAATTGACGTTGTAAAACACGCCATAGGCTTTGTCATGCCAAGGGGCTTTTTCAAGCAAATCACGCACGACCTTAACGCCGTGGCTGCGCGCCGCGTCAAAAGCGTTTTTGGTAACCCCGCCAAGCTGGGTATAATATTGCGACATGGCGATGGATTTATAGCCTTGCATCGCGGCCTCCATTGCTGCGCCAACGGTGCCGGAATATACGGTGTCTTCGGCAACATTATGGCCACGATTAACCCCAGACAGGATCAGGTCCGGCTTTAGATTACCTAGCACCTCGTGCAAGCCCACCAGCACACAATCAGCCGGAGAGCCTTCAACAGCAAAGCGTCTTTCGCTAAGTTTGGTTATGCGCATCGGTTTCAGGTAGGAAATACAATGGGAAACGCCGGATTGTTCATATGAAGGCGCCACCACCCAGACCTCGCCGCTCGGGCCAGCAATTTCGGCGGCGATTTCCTCGGCTATTTTTAAGCCCGGGCCGGTGATGCCGTCATCATTGGTTACCAGAATACGCATGTTTTTTCTTCCTAAGTTTTGCGTGTTTTAGGCAGCTTGGGCGGGCGCGTCCATAGGGTGTGTCAATTGTTGTTTAAGTGAGTCATTTTTGTCGCGTTAAAACCGCAGTGACAGGCAAGACATGCCGCCATCAATTTTGGCACATTCTGAATTGTTGATTTGGACCACTTTGTAACCGGCTTGGCGCAATTTTTGCGCGGTTATTGGGAAACCTTTGGCCATCAGTACCAGATCATTTACCCGAATAGCATTGGCGGCGGCTTCTTCGCCATCAGCGGTATGGATCACTTTATAGCCGTTAAAACACCCTGAGTTTGCAAGGCGTTTAGTGCAAAGAATGGTATTTCCATCCAACAGTGAGCAATCGGTTTTGAAATGTAAAACATCGGGTGGTGTTTGCAGAACCCGCAGCGTATGGCCCCAAGGTTTGATGATCTTTTCCAGCTCCGCCACGCCATTTAAATCGGTGCGGGCTGAAAGGCCAACAAGGATTTCGGCGTTGGTCATAAGAATATCACCGCCCTCGATAAAGCCGGTTTGGATTTCTTTGATGTCAAAATGCGCGGCCAGATGCGGGGCGATTTCGGAAATTTCGCCGCTGCGTGACGGTGCCCCGGGCCGCATCAGGATTGCACCTTGGGGCAAGCACAGCGCTGTGCCCTCTACAAATTGAGCATCGGGATATGCGGATAAGGCCGGTAGTTCGGTGACATTCACGTCTGCCCGCTTCAACGCAATCACATAATCGATGTGATCGCGCTGCATTTGGGCAAAGTCCGGCGTGCTGGTATCTTTGGCGCGCAGGCCGTAGACGATGCTTTGGCTAGGCGCGCGGGTGATGGCGCGGGTGAAAGTGAATGAGGGGTTTTGCATTTTGGTTTCGGAATGGTGGGTGCGAGCACCCACCCTACGATTAGGTAACCGGCCAGCGTTATTTTTGCCAGATAGCAATTGTTTGTGGCGGAACGGGCATGGACATATTTGATGTCTTTCCGGTTCAAAATGGCACTGGCCTCGTTGAGGATTTCGACTTTCGGGATGATTTTTCCGGTGCCATAAGCGATGCGATTATCCGGGGTATATCCTTTGATCAGGACCGAAGCATCGCCTTGCAGGATCTCAGGGGTGTCGCCGTTGAAGGTTGCGCAATCATCACCACACAGGAATATCGGGCCGATTTCGGCGTATGGCTGGGGTGATGGAAACGGGCGATAGGCGCAGATCAGCATGGCGGCGTCTCAGGGTTTGCCGATGCCATCAGAAATGGCCCGTTCGGCTTTTTGGCCGTTGATGTCAAACCCGCCTTGTCTGAGGCTGGTGACTTCGGCGGTTGGGATGGCGTGGAAATGCATGTCTGGCTCCTGTGAAATGAATTCTCAGGATAGGGGTTAGGAGGGGATTGAACGACCCGAAACATGCGCATAGTGGTGGGATTAAACCCCACCCTACATCAGTGTGCCATCTGTGGTGATTGTGGTTTTTCCAGCCATATAGGGTTGCAATACCTTTGGAATATTGATGGAACCGTCTTCTTGCTGGTGATTTTCAATTACCGCGATCATGGCGCGGCCCACCGCAAGGCCCGAACCGTTCAGGGTATGCACAAATTCGGGTTTGCCAGCATCGCGGCGAAAACGGGTGTTCATGCGGCGCGCCTGAAAGTCACCGGCATTGGAGCAGCTCGATATTTCGCGATAGGTGTTTTGGCCCGGCAACCATGCCTCGATGTCATAGGTTTTGCGCATGCCGAACCCTACATCACCTGTGCAAAGAATTACGGTGCGATAGGGGATTTCCAGCGCGTCCAGAATGCCCTCAGCGCATTTTGTCATGCGTTCGAGTTCTGCTGCGCTGTCCTCGGGTTTGGTGAATGCCACCATCTCAACCTTTTCAAACTGGTGCTGGCGTAGCATTCCGGCGGTGTCGCGGCCTGCGGAACCGGCTTCGGATCGGAAACATTGCGAATGGGCGGTTAGGCGGATGGGCAGGTTTGCCTCGTCAATGATATTGCCGTATTCTGAATTAACCAAAGTCACCTCAGCAGTTGGAATTAACCACCAGCCGTTTTCGGTTTTGTAGCTGTCTTCAGCAAATTTGGGCAGTTGGCCAGAGCCATACATGGCGGCGTCGCGCACCAGAACCGGGGTCCAGATCTCATCAAAGCCGTTTTGGTCGACATGGGTGTTCAGCATAAACTGCCCAAGCGCGCGGTGCAGGCGGTTGATGGCTCCGCGCAGCACCACAAAACGCGCGCCGGAAAGTTTGCCGGCGGTGGCAAAGTCGAGGCCTTTTGCGGCAGCCAAAACCTCAAAATGTTCTTTGGGGGTGAAATCGAAATCACGAGGGCTGCCGACACGGCGGATTTCCACATTGTCAGCCTCGTCCGCACCATCGGGGATGTCGTTGCTGGGCAGGTTGGGCAGGGACATCAGGATGTTGTTTAGCTGTTCGGAAACTGCTTTGGCTTCGGCCTCTAGTGTGGCGATTTCGGATTTTTTAGCGGATACCAGCGCGCGGAGCCGTTCAAATTCAGCCTCGTCGCCGGATGCTTTGGCGGCACCGACTTGTTTGGAGGCGGCGTTGCGATCGGCCAATGCCTGTTCCGCCGCGTGGATTTTGGCACGGCGGGTCTCGTCGATTTGCAGGATTTCAGCGGCTTGTGCAGGCAGGCTGCGGCGTTTCAGGCCCGCGTCAAAGGCGGCGGGATTATCGCGGATGGTGCGGATGTCATGCATGGTGTCAGCCCGTGGTGGAATCGTTTGGGGGGTTATGCAATTTTTTTGGTTTGGGATAAAGGGGGGGATGATGTTGGCGTAGGGTGCGTGGTTTCCACGCACCATTGGAGGATGAGCGGTGCGTGGGGACCACGCACCCTACAGGTTGGCGGCGGCTTTGGCGGCGCGCCATTTGTTGCGAAACTCACGCCAATCCAATTCGGTGTTGGCCCAGTCGGGGGCCGGAATGCCTGCGGGCAGGGTTGTGGTGCTGTCACCAAACATTGATTTGACTTGATCCTCGGTCAGGTTCTTAACGCCCTCCAGCGCGGTGGACTTTACCACTGCAAGCCTTGTGTGTGCAGCGGTAAAGTCAGCCCCCTGCAACTGCGCCCCACTGAGGTTAGCCCCCGTTAGGCGCGCACCGGTTAGTTTGGCATTATCAAGCTTGGCATTTGTGAGGTCGAGTTTTTGCAGGTTGGTGTTGCGCAGGTCCAGATCATAAACCCGTTTTGCGGGGTTATTTTTGTCATCGCGTTCAAAGGCGATATGCGAGTCCCTGCGGCGGCTTATGACGCTTAGCGCTGTTTGAATATCAATTGGGGCGGTTTTGATGGCGCTGATTTCTTTGCGCATTTTAATGCGCCAATTGTCATCCTCAATATCAACCCCAATTTCAACCGCATCGGTATCGGGGGCGTTATTGCGCACATAGGCGCACAGGATTTCCATGACTGAAATATGATCACGCTTGCTGTCTTGGCTAATGCGTTCCAGCGCGTAAATCGCGCCAACGCGGACCTCTAGATTGGGTTGGGTTTTATTGTCATCGTCGCGGGTGGATTTTTCTGCGCCCAGTTGCTCCACTGCTTTGGAGATGCGGTCGGTCATGTGGCCTTGCTCAGCGATATTAACCTGTTTTTGGGCAACAAATGCGCGCCAAATAATGAATGGCACACCAAGAAGTGCTGCGAGAATAAGCGCATAGTTGCGTGCATCGCTGCTGTCACCCGCGCCAAACAATGAGGCTATGAAAGAAATAAAAACCGCCACCACAACACCTATCAATGCAATAGCGATTATGCCGCCGATTACCCCGCCCAGCGTTCTACTTTTAGAAAAATCAGGGGTTTTTGAATAGCCAAGCCATTCGATCAAGCTCAATTTTTCTTTGTCCATTTGCGCTTTTGTCCCTCGTGCTTTTAATCATTATGCCCCAAACAATCATTTGTTGAAAGGGGTGGTGGGTGCGAGCACCCACCCTACGGGTTGTTCTTTGGGTGGAATTGCAGGATGGTTTGGAAAACCTGAAATGAGGCTGATATGACAAACACCACTCCTCTTATATTTGACGGGCATAATGATGTGCTAACCCAGCTTTACAAAGGCGCGTCTGTTGCTGAGTTTATCAGCGGCAATGACAAACATATCAACTTGCCCAAAGCCCATCTTGGCGGGTTTGGCGGTGGATTTTTTGCGATATGGGTGCCCTCGGATATCGACGAAGCGCCGTTGTTTGAGGCTATGCGTGCTGATAGCTATGACATCGACGTGCCGCCTAATATTCCGCAGGCCGAGGCGTTACAGGTGGCCATCACGCAGGCGGCGATATTGTTGCGGCTCGAACGTGAAGGGGCGTTGCGGATTTGCACCTCGGTTGCTGATATTCAGACCTGTCTGGACAGTGGCAAGATGGCCGCGATCATGCATATGGAGGGCGCGGAGGCGATTGATACGGGCTTTGACAGCCTGCATTTGCTGCACGCGGCGGGGTTGCGCTCATTGGGCTTGGTTTGGAGCCGTCATAACCAGTTTGGCTATGGCGTGCCGTTTGCCTTTCCCAAATCCCCCGATACCGGGCCGGGGCTGACATCTGCTGGCAAAGCGCTGGTGCGGGAATGTAATGACTTGAACATATTGATTGACCTGTCGCACCTGAACGAAGCGGGGTTTTGGGATGTTGCGAAAATCAGCAATGCGCCACTGGTGGCGACGCACTCAAATGCCCATGCTTTATGCGCCAGTTCGCGAAACCTGACCGATGATCAGCTTAAGGCGATCAAAGACAGTGACGGTATGGTCGGGATCAATTTTGCGGTTTCCTTCCTGCGCGAAGATGGAAAAATGCTTGAGGACACATCGCTGGATGTGATGATGCGACATCTGGATTATCTGATTGAACATCTTGGTGAGGATCGCGTTGGCTTGGGGTCAGATTTTGACGGTGCGGAGATCCCCGAAAGCATCAAAGACGCCAGCGGGTTAGGGGCATTGCGCGCAGCCATGCAGCAACACGGCGTTGATGATGCGCTGATGGCCAAGATATGCCATAAAAACTGGTTGAGGGTATTGGGGAAAACCTGGGGCTAGTCTGTGGTGCTTGTGAAGCCATAACACTGAAAATTCCAATAGGTAATTTTCTAAGCGATTTTTTTTGCGTTTCCCGTTTCCATATCCGGAATCTGCGGTTATGCTCCGCGCAATAAAAAATGTTTCAATATTCTGGGAGGAAAAAAATGAAACTTAGTATCCTGAAAATGACCACTGTTGTGGCCATCATCGGTGCGTTTGGCACCGAAGCCTTGGCGCAAGAATGGAATGTTTCGCTTTGGGGCAAGCGTCGCGCTTTTACCGAACATGTAGAAAAGCTGGCCGAATTGGTTGCCGAACGTTCGGGCGGCGAATTCACATTGAACTTGTCTTATGGCGGTTTGTCCAAAAATCGTGAAAACCTTGACGGTATTTCAATTGGTGCATTCGAAATGGCGCAGTTCTGCGCGGGCTATCACGCGGATAAAAACCCGTCGATCACGGTGCTTGAATTGCCGTTTCTTGGTGTAACAACGCTGGCGCAAGAAGTCGCGGTTTCCCAAGCAATCTATGCAAATCCGGCGGTTCAGGCCGATTTGGGACGCTGGAATGCTACGCTTTTGATGCCGTCGCCTTTGCCGCAATATAATATTGTTGGTTCCGGTGATGCGCCAAGCACATTGTCAGATTTTGAAGGTATGACGGTTCGCGCAACCGGCGGCATTGGTCGTGCGATGGCGGCTGTTGGTGCGGTTCCAACGTCTATGTCAGCAACCGAGGTTCGTCAGGCGATGGATAGTGGTGTTGTCAAAGCTGTGGCGTTTGCACCCCACGCACATATGTCATTTGGCACGATTGAAAACGCCACTTGGTGGACAACAAACCTGAACCCCGGCACAGTAAATTGCCCTGTTGTGGTGAATTCTGATGCTTTGGCTGATCTGAGCGATGAAAACCGCGCAATATTGCTGGGTGCTGTTGATGAATCATTGGCGCATTATGTTGATAATTACAACAATGCCACAATGTCAGCTTGGGGCCCGTTGCTTGAGGAAAAAGGCGTTGAGCTGGTAACTTTTTCAGATGATGAACTGAGTGCATTTCGTGAAGCGGTTGCCGGACCGGCAGCAGCAGCATGGATTGAGGATATGAACGGTCGCGGGCTTCCTGCACAGGAATTGTATGACCTCGTGATTTCCACACTGGCAGCCAATTAAGCTGGCGAAATAATATTGCCCGCTCCGGCTTGATCGGGGCGGGTTTTTTGTGGGGGGCATTGTGAGTTTGCATTCGAATATTCTGGTTGATGACAGTTGGTTAAGCTGGCTGGATCAAAAGCTTTTTAAGGTCGAAACCTTGTTTGCCTTGATCAGTGGCATTGCTGTGTTTTCCCTGATGATACTGGCGGTGGTCTCGGTTGGCGGGCGGCACATCGCTAACCAACCTTTGTCGGGGTATGTTGACTGGATCGAACAAGCCATGCCGCTTATTGCCTTTGTGGGTATTTCTTATACCCAGCGTTTGGGTGGGCATATTCGCATGGATATAATTATTGGACGGCTGCGCGGGCGGGTTTTGTGGAGTGCGGAATTCCTGACTACATTGGTGATGCTGATCCTGCTGATGCTTTTGGTCTGGGGGACTTATTCACATTTCTTGCGGGCATTTGATTTTGATGCGCCAAACTGGAGCCGCGATTCCAGTCTTGATATAGGTTTACCGCTCTGGCCGATGAAACTTGTTGTTCCTGTGGCATTTTCAGTGCTGTGTTTGCGCTTGGCGCTTCAGCTTTGGGCATATGGCCTCGCCATAATTTCCGGCACAGCCAGCCCGATTGCAGTGCCTTTGATCGAAGATGCGGCCACAGTGGCAGCCGCGGAGGCTGCGACGGTCTCGGGCTTTGACGCGGGGGACAAGTAAATGGATCCGATTGATATTGGCCTGATCGTTACAGGTATTATGATTGCCTTTGTTTTTGCCGGAATGCGGGTTGGTTTTGCTGCCGCGCTTGCGGGAATGATTGGGCTGGTCTGGATTTTCTGGGCCAAAAAAGATTACGCAGCTGATGAATTCTCTTGGGCTTTGACAGTTGCAGTTAAAACCGCAGGGCAGGTGCCACACTCAAAAATTTCGTCACAAGCTTTGTCGCTGATCCCGACCTTTATTCTAATTGGCTATCTGGCCTATTACGCGGGGCTGACCAAAGCATTGTTTGAGGCAGCAAAACGCTGGATCGGCTGGTTGCCGGGCGGTCTGGCTGTATCAACTGTGTTCGCAACGGCAGGGTTTGCTGCGGTGTCGGGGGCATCGGTGGCCACGTCAGCAGTGTTTGCGCGCATTGCCATCCCTGAAATGTTGGCCGAGGGTTATGACAAACGCTTTGCGGCGGGGGTTGTGGCGGCAGCGGGGACGTTGGCCTCATTAATTCCGCCCTCTGCCATACTGGTGATCTATGCGATCATTGTTGAACAAGACGTGGGTGCGCTCCTGTTGGCAGGCTTCTTGCCGGGGGCGTTCTCGGCGGTGATATACGGTTTGCTGGTTGTGGGAATGGCGTTAACTTTCAAGAATTTTGGCCCTCCGGTGGGGGGGTTCACGTGGAAACAACGGTTTCAATCCCTGCCCGGGGTGTTCCCGATTTTCTTTGTGGTCGCGATCATCATTTTCTTTATCTACAACCCGTTTGGCGGCGATGCATGGGGCACCCCGACCGAGGGCGGC
This sequence comes from Rhodobacterales bacterium, assembly GCA_003228875.1. GTDB lineage: Bacteria > Pseudomonadota > Alphaproteobacteria > Rhodobacterales > Rhodobacteraceae > UBA3077. Next base: position 9,258 of record QIGK01000058.1, on the reverse strand, counting down.
GCGTTGGGCGCTTTTGTGGTATTTGTCATTGCGGTCTATCGCGGCATGCGCTGGAAACAGCTTAAATCAGCCTTGTTGGAGACCGCCAAACTGACGGTGATGATTTTTACCATCATCTGGGGCGTGCTGACATTTGTGCGTTTTCTGGGCTTTGCTGACCTGCCGGGCGTGTTTGCAGACTGGATCACCGCGCTTGATCAATCCCCGATGTTGACGTTGGTTTACATCCTGCTGGCCTATGCGGTGCTGGGCATGTTTATGGATGCCATTGGCATGCTGCTGCTGACTTTGCCGGTGACCTATCCGGCAATTATTGCCCTGAATGGCGGACCGGATGTGGCAGCGATTGATTCCGCTTTTGGCTTGTCCGGCGCGGCCGTGGGCATCTGGTTTGGCATTATCGTGGTTAAAATGGCGGAGCTGGCGCTGATAACCCCGCCCATTGGGTTAAACTGTTTTGTGGTGGCTGGCGTGCGCCAAGATATATCTGTGCAAGACGTTTTTAAGGGTGTTTCGCCGTTTTTCGTCGCTGATGCGCTAACGATTGCAGGGCTGATTGCTTTTCCTGCAATTGTGATGTTCCTGCCTAACCTGTTATTGGGGAGCTAAATGATTGTCGATGTCTATAATTCCTTTCGCGCCATGCCGCTTTGGGTGCAGGTCTGGGTGGCTTTAATATTGGTTCCGGTCAACATGGCTTCGTTATTTTTTGTTGGCCAGCCAATGGGCATTTGGATAGCGGTCTTGGCTATTGGTGCAATGCTGCCCAATTTGCCTGTTATTCTTTATGATCGTGGATTTTCAAAATTGATGGCCATTCCGCATTTATTGCCGTGGACAATTCTGGTTGTCTGGCTGCTTGTGGCAATGCCTGAAGGTTCAGTTTCCTATGAACTTTACCTCTGGATATTGTTGGTTATCAACGCGATCTCGCTTGGGTTTGATTACCCAGACGCGTTCAAATACTGGCGCGGAGACCGAGCGCCAGCGCGTTAAGCCTTTGTTAACCGTCGACCATGCAGGGTGCTGCCATGAATAACAAACATGCGGTGATTACCGGTGCCTCAAAAGGTATTGGACTGTGTCTTGCACAGCTTTTGCAGGCGCGCGGCGCGGTTGTGTCCAACCTTTCGCGAAATGCAGGGCCGGTGGGCCAACATTTTCCCTGCGATATGACCAATAATCCGGCATTGGGGTTTTTGGATGCTGTCAAAACCAATGGGCCGCCCGATCTTTTAATATTAAACGCAGGCATCACGGCGCCCGGCATGTTGAAAGAACAAGACCTGCAAAGCTTTCGTGACCAGATGGAAGTGAATTTTTTTGCAGCGGTTGAAATCACCAAGGTGGCCGCAAAAATTATGCAGCCCGGCAGCCGGTTGGTATTTGTGGCATCAGGTGCTGCCTATGTTGGCATTCAAGGGCATTCGGCCTATTGCGCCTCAAAATTTGCTTTGCGAGGCTTTGCGGAATCCATGCGGGGCGAATTAAAGCCCAAAGGGATTTTGGTAAGCATAGTGTATCCTCCTAACACAAATGTTTGCGGATGAATTGGCCAGCCTAAGCACAGAAACAAAGGCAATCACGATGGCGGCTAAAACTTTTAACGTTGAAACTGTCGCCATTCAGATGTTGCGCGGCATAGACAAATCCCGATTTGAAATTCCTATTGGTTTTGAAATGCGATTGCTTGGCCGGTTCCACAGCGTTTTCAAACCGATAATCTTCAAAGTGATGGACCGTTTGGCCCGCAAAGCTTAAGTTTTGCCATTGCCCTTTTCTTTAGGCTCTGTATGGTTTTTAGTCGTGCTTTAGTTGGCGACACTTTCTAGATAAAGCATGTAATGACCTATTCTACTGTTCTAATTGTGCTATTCGCTGCGTTGCTGCACGCCACATGGAATGCGCTGGTCAAAACCGCCTCTGACCGTTTGGCGGTATTGGGGTTGCTGAATGTCGGCCATGTGGCCTTTGGTGTGGTGCTGGCGATAAACAGTCCGATGCCGGATATAGACAGTTGGGGGTATATTGCGGCTTCAACGCTTATTCATTTTGGCTATTATTACATGTTGTACCAGTCTTACAGGTTGGGGGATCTTAGCCAAGTTTACCCCATCGCGCGGGGCATGTCGCCGGTCTTGGTCGCACTGGGCGCGCAAATATTTGCCGGAGAAACCCTGCCACCCATGGCGTGGGCCGGGGTTTTGACCGCTTCGGCAGGGATATTTTTGCTATCAGGCAATGTGTTTTCGGGCAAAGTTTCTGGCGTTGCTGTGGCGGCAGCGATGGGCACAGGGCTGATGATTGCCAGCTATTCACTTGTTGACGGTCTGGGCGTGCGCCTTGTGGGCAGCGCAACTGCGTATATTGGCTGGCTGTTTATATTTGAGGGACTGGCCGCAGTATATATTTTTGGCCGTATGGGCAAACGCAGCCTTAAGTTATCGCGCAAAACATGGATATTGGGATTAACCGGCGGATTGGTTTCTGCATTGGCATATGGACTGGTGATCTATGTAAAATCAATCGCACCACTGGGCATGGTTTCAACTTTGCGCGAGACCTCGGTGGTGATTGCGGCATTGATTGGCGTTGTATTGCTAGGCGAGCGCCCGTGGCGGCTGCGCATTGCTGCGAGCGTGGTTGTCGCGGTTGGGGTTGTGATTATGGGTTTGGGCGTGACTTAAACGATAACCTTGAAGCGCAGCGGTATGTTGACAACTGGGGGCCTTTGATCATTTTTGGCTTGTTTAGCGCATAAATAGGCCGCCGGGATTGTTGTAAATTACGGGCAATTGAAAAATATGTATCACCATCCAGCGGGGTTGCATTCGCAATTAAATCAAGAAGATTTTGGCGTCTTTTCATATGGTTGGTCCAACCTGATTCAACAAGATTAGGGTCGTTTTTGCGCAGTTCTGATTGTTTTTGGTCAACCATACCAAAATGAAACAAATACAAATTCTGATCAATTTTGAAATTCCGGCCTTTGATGCGATGCAAGCCCCCCCATTTTACAGGTTTCATGATGATCGAGGGTTTGGAATAACGAGCAGAAATAGCTGCAAATCCGCGCTGGGATAAAAGCGGCTTGGAGAAATCTACCGGTTGTTCCAATTCAATGTGCTGACCAACATCCATACCTAAAGAAGAATAAGATGAACGGGGTTTTAGCTCAGAAAGATATTGGGCAAGCGAAATCCCTGTTTCTGGATCAACTAAAATGAATTCGTCAATATCCAAGCCGATAACAATATCATAATGAAGCAGCAGGGTTGCTGCTATTTTTGACATCACTTGCGGACAAATTTTTCGTCATTCCGAACCATTGTCAGGGCGCATATTGCTTTGGTCATTTTTGATTTCCAAACATCTCAAATATTGGTCAAATTGCCATGTTTAGAAGCATATCACAAGTCTAACGCCGCCGCCGTCTGCGACCGCTATCATTTGAATTTGTGTTAAAAGACACATCGGGCAAAGTCGTCAGTGTATTCAATATTGGAAATGGCGCGGTGGCGTGTGGAATGCTGGAGGCTTCGACAAAATGCTGTTGAAACTTTGGTTCTACGGCGGTTTCGATTTTTTCAATTTGCCGGACGGTTTGTTCGATTTCCGCACGGGCCTTCAAATTCAGCAATGCAATGCGCGCGCCGGTGCCAGCGGCATTCCCAGCTGAAGTAACCTTGTCTAGGGGGCAATCGGGGATCATGCCAAGCACCATAGCGTGCAAGGGTGAAATATGGGCGCCAAACGCACCGGCAAGCACGACGCGATCAACGGTTTCTACGCCAAATTTATCCATTAACAACCGCGCGCCAGCATATAGCGCCGCTTTGGCCAGTTGAATGGCGCGAATATCGCCATTGGTAACGGTGATCAACGGGCCGCCATCATTGGTGCCGTCAAACACCACATAAGAATTGGTGCGCCCATCAACGATACAGCGTTCGGTGCCGGTTTGCGCGGCAGAACCGATCAAACCGCTGGCGTCCAGTAATCCTGCCATTCGCATTTCTGCAACAGCTTCGATGATGCCTGAACCACATATTCCGGTGATGCCCGAGGAAAGCGTCGCGGTGTCAAAACCGGCCTCATCTGACCAGATATCTGTGCCAATGACCCGATAGCGTGGCTCTTTGGTTACAGGATCAATGCGCAATTTCTCAATGGCACCCGGGGCCGCGCGCTGGCCGGATGAAATTTGCGCGCCCTCAAAGGCAGGGCCGGTTGGCGAAGAACAAGCAAGCACCCGTTCACGATTGCCCAGCAAAATTTCGGCATTGGTGCCCACGTCAACGATTAACACAAGGTCATCGGATTTATTGGGTTCTTCCGACAGGGCCACAGCAGCAGCATCAGCCCCTACATGGCCAGCAATGCAGGGCAGAATGTAAAAATGGGCCTGCGGGTGCATGTTTATTTCAAGTTCGACCGCTGGAATGATCAGGCTGTCTGCTGTTGCTAGCGCAAAGGGGGCTTGGCCAAGTTCTACCGGATCAATGCCCAGAAACAGGTGGTGCATTACGGGGTTGGCCACCAAGACTGCCTCAAAAATATGCAGTGGGTCAATTTCTGCTTCGGTCGCGATTTGCTGGATAAGCGTGTTAATGGCCTCGCGCACCGCTTTGGTCATTTCAATATCGCCACCGGGGTTCATCATTACATAGGAAACCCGGCTCATCAGGTCTTCGCCAAACCGGATCTGCGGGTTCATTAAGCCCGATGATGCTAGCACCGCGCCGCTGTTGATATCGCAAAGGTGCGCGGCAATGGTGGTAGAACCAAGATCAATCGCCAGTCCGTAAAGCGGGCCTTCAAAATAGCCCGGCCAGATATGCAGGATTTTATTGGTCGGCGCGTGGATAGCGCAGGTTACCGCCCATTTTCCTTGACGAAGCGCGGGCTGTATCTGGGTCAGGATTTGAGTGTTGGCAATCAGGTTCTCCAATTGCCACTGTTCCGACAGCGCGGCTTTTAGCCGCTCCATATCGCCTGAGGGTTCATGCATGTCCGGCTCAATCACCTCAACGTAATACAGCCGTGTTGCGGGGTTTATGGTGATGTCTCGGGCCTCGGCCCGTTTGCGAATAACCTGTTTATGGACTTGGGATTCGGGGGGCACGTCGATGATAACATCGCTTTGGATCAAAGCCTGACAGCCAAGGCGACGACCTGTTTTCAGGCCTCGAATGCTGTCGTAACGCGCTTCAACGGGGTTCCACTCTGATAATGCGTCTTTGGCAACAGTGACGCCATGTTTGGGAAATTCGCCAAAACCGGGGGTGATTTGGCATTTTGAGCAAATACCACGACCGCCACAGACGGAATCAAGATCAACACCCAATTTTCGCGCAGCACTAAGCACTGGTGTTCCAATGGCAAAATTGCCGCGCTTGCCGGATGGCGTAAAGATCACCAACGGGTCTTTGGTCATGGGAACACTCCGGTTTGATTCGGTAGGAGTGTATCTAATTCAAGCAATAGCAAAAGCCAATTGGCGGCAGGAAAAGTCTGTTTTTCGACTAACCGTTATGGGATACCCACTCACACCGATCAAATTCGGCATAACGCACCAAACCTTCGCTTTCGCCAGCGCCAACCAACCTTGAACAGCCCTCTAACGCGGTTGAGCTTTCAAAAACGCTGACAAAACTGTTTGTGGCGATCTCGTCAGCATTGCAAAGGGTTTCGCCGGGGGTCAGCTCAGACGTAACGCGGCTGGTGGCCATGGAGCCGCCCGTATCAACAGCAAAGAAATAGGTTTCGTTGGAATTGTTTGTCACGCAAATATCGCTAGACAAAGAGGCCGTTGTGAGACTGGCCAAATAGGCGATCACGTCGCGCCGGTCCTGCTCATCGCGTAACCGAAACCGCATTTTAGCGCGGGCGCGGTCATTGCCAAGGAAGCTACGCAGAAAATTTTGTGGATTGTCGAGATAATCGAACATCTGTTCCGGGGTCCAGACCAGCCCTGCTTCGCCAGCGGCGACGATGTCGCTGCCGAAGCGGTAACCTTCATAAGTGCCAGCAACGCGACCGATAACATTTGACAACACTGGCCCGATACGATTTCGGGCGCTATCACCAACCTGATGGCATGCCATACAATTCTTGAATGCCTGTTCTCCGGCAATTGGGTCTCCGATGGATTGGCTGCTGGCGGCATTGGCCAGCAGCGACACAGTGATGGCAACGGAATAGAGTAAACGCATTTCAACCTCCCATGGATTGTGTCAGTATGACGCAAAATTTTTTTTGCGCTACGGCCTTGGCTTCACAATTCGATCACTTCGCGGTCGAGCGAGCGTGACCTTCTGTGAACAACAAGTTACCTCTGCGACAATTTGACCGCGTTAAAGTGGTTTACAAATCAAAAAAACAGGAGAGGAATATGAAGAAGTTTTTATATACAACCGTGTTTGCTGCGGTTCTGTCTGTCGGAACAGCAAATGCACAAGAACCCCCCTTCGGAACAGAGGCAGATGCGGCCTATGCCGCAGAGGTTTGGGCGGCAATGGTTGATCTGAATTTGGCGGGGGATAACCAGATTTTGTCATTCCCTTATGAAGGCATTGATCCCCATGGCGCGATGCTGGAAACCTTTTACACAACCGCAACCATCGGTGATGTTACCGGCGATCTGATTGTCAAACGGAATTACGGCCCTGAGGGTGTGAGCATCGACGAAGTGTTGTCAAACCCCGAAGGTCATCTGGGCGCTTTCACCGTAATGTTCCGGCGTGAAGCAGGCTATGATGCTGACAATGCTGATTGGTTCTGGGTCAAATATTTGCCCGATGGCACATTGGACAAAAACCCTGCGGGCAGGGAATTGGCTGGCCGTGTCGCCAAAGGCGCAGATGTGGGTTGTATTGCCTGCCATGTTTTGGCACCAGGCGATGACTATATTTTCACATCTGATGCTATCTCAGCGATGATGGAATAGGTCTTACTGAATATCCATTAAAAGGCGTGGCGTTGGCTGCGCTTTTTTTATGCCATTGCCAAAAGCATTTGTTTTGAATTCTCATCTGCGGGGAACATCAGTTCAATGCGCAGATCCGCCAGTGCGATGTCTTCGGCGGTGCTGAAATGGGCCAGTGTCGTAAACATCGACAACCTGTTATTGCCAAAACGATAGGTGGCTGGAATAACTGCTGGCATCGGTGACGGAGCCTCAAATGCTGCGACTTCGGGATCGTCGGCAAGCATATTTGCAACATCGTCCAGTTTCTGAATGCCACCGGCATTGTTGCTTTCGGCCCTTAGGCGGTGGATCATATGGGTGGCAACCTCTGGCCAGTTTTCAAAAATTTCGCGCCCATTTCCGGCGGCAGTCAGTGCATCAAGCAGACTGTCGCCGATGCCAATACCAAAGGCTTTCAGCGTTGCGGTGCCAGTTTTATTAGCACGTACCACATGCCAGAGCTGGTCAAAAACCAATGCCGGAAACGGGTCATGGTTGGAAATCATCCAGTTTATGGCCTCTGACACTTGGGTCAGGTCGGGGCTGTTCAATGCTTTGGTTTGATAAATACGCGCAAACCCAGTGGCTGACAGCAACGCATTCCGTTGGTCGCGCGGCACATTTAATGCGTCAGCGAGGCGGAGCGCCATCGCGCGGCTTGGAGTGCTGCGGCCAGTTTCCAGAAAGGATATATGCCGCGTTGAGACATCCGCATCAAGCGCAAGATCCATTTGGCTAATGCGGCGGGTTTTGCGCCAGTGTTTTAAGTTTTGGGCAAATAAATGTTGCATCAGGTGATCATAGCACCATTGGAACAGGAAAACATTACCTCGGAGGTAATTGATTTGTCCCCCTGAAGGGTAAAGAAAATAATCAGGTTATTTGAAAGGAAAAACATGACACAGCAAAAAGTAAGCATGTGGATGCAGGCTGCATCAGCGATTGTAATCGGGTTTGGCGCGTTAATAGCACTGGGCGCGCATCCGGACTTAAACGGTATATTGGTGTTTTTGGCAGATGTTATGATCTGGCCTTATGACGGCGCACAAACCGGTGAAACCAGTGAGTTTCGCTTATTGTCAGCCATCGCCGGCGGCGTCATGGTCGGCTGGGGTTTGATGTTATGGATATTGTCCGGTCGTGGCATGCGTGAAGCACCGGAATTGTCAAAAACCATCATTCTGGTGTCGCTCTGGTGTTGGTTTATTGTGGATACAACCGGATCGATTATTGCCCAAGCGTATTTGAACGGGTTGGGCAACGCATTATTTTTGGCTGCATTTGTTTTACCGTTGCGGGCTTTAAAATACTAAGCCCGCCTGCGGCGGCGGCGCGGGGCTTCGCCTTCTGCCAATGGCGGGCGGTTGGCAGCGATCCACGCACCTCCGTGGGGGTCGTTATTGGCCAACAGGTTGGCAGCGCGGATGGCGTCCATTTCAATGCTGTGGGTTGGATTCATGATGGCGCTGGTCATGCCACTGGCAATTGCCATGGGCAGGAATGCCGCATTAACCGCGTGGCGGTTGGGTAAGCCAAAGCTGATATTTGAGGCACCACAAGTGGTGTTAACGCCAAGTTCAGCGCGCAATTTACGAACCAATTCAAATACTTGCAGACCAGCGGTGGCCATTGCGCCAATTGGCATGACCAGCGGGTCAACCACGATGTCATGGGCCGGAATGCCAAAATCAGCGGCGCGTTCAACGATTTTCTTGGCAACGGCAAAACGCACTTCGGGGTCTTCAGAAATACCGGTGTCATCATTGGAAATTGCCACCACAGGCACGTTATATTTTTTAATCAGCGGTAAAATCAGTTCCAGCTTGTCTTCTTCGCCGGTCACTGAATTAACCAGCGGACGGCCATTGCAGACCTGCAAACCGGCCTCCAGCGCGGCGGAAACCGAGCTGTCAATGCAAAGCGGAATATCAACCAGACCTTGCACCATGTTGATCATTTTCTGCATCAATGGTGGTTCGGTTTCATTGGGATTGGGGTTGGAATTGTAAACAACGCCCGCGTTAATATCCAGCATGGTGGCACCCGCTGCAACTTGTGCCAGTGCATCGGATACAACGGTTGAGAAATCGCCAGCCTCAAGTTCAGCGGCCAGCTTTTTGCGACCAGTGGGGTTAATACGTTCGCCGATCACGCAAAACGGTTGATCAAAACCAATGATGGCGGTTTTGGTGGCGGATTCAACGATGGTGCGGGTCATGATATTTCCTTAGGCGCGCGCCGCGGCAGGGGCCGTAGCGGTATTTTCGGTGATAAACTCAGCGGTTTTA
>QIGK01000028.1 GCA_003228875.1 Rhodobacterales bacterium | reverse complement strand
GTGGATGGTCTTTTAGCTTAAGTTGTGGGAGAGTAGGTCACCGCCAATCTTAAAAAGATCAGTAATGGAAGCTCTCGGCGATGTGGAAAATTTTATATCACTTAGGGCGATTCTTTATACCGTTGGGTTGGCAAGGGCTTCAGGCGTTCTTACTTAACTCGATAGCATTAGAAATTCACAACCTCGAAAAGGTGAGAAAATGAATGAATCAGTTACTCAAGCCAACGTAACACTACGTTATTTTGATTTTCCCGGCGGCCGCGGTGAAGCTTGCCGAATGGCGTTGCATCTGGCGGGGGTTCCATTTCATGACGACCGAATTAAGTTTGATGACTGGGCGGGAATAAAGTCCAGTACTCCGTTCGGCGGCATGCCTGTCCTGACCATTAAAGGCAAGGGTGTGTTGGCGCAATCTAACGTGATTCTAGGCTTTATCGGAGGCGGCCATGATTTGCTTCCCGAAGACAATTTTGAGGCCGCCCAGCACTTGGCGATTCTAAATTCGGTCGAAGAGTTTGTTGGTCGACTTTTCGCCGGGGGCGATCAGGATGAAGCCGCCAAGAAACAACAGCGCGAAGGTTTTGCCAGTGGTTATATGAAGGACTGGGCGAACAACATATCCACCCTGATCCAGGGTCCCTTTGTTGGTGGCGACAAGATCAGCGTCGCTGACTTGAAGCTATACGTGAACATGAATACGCTGAAATCGGGTAATGTCGACTATATTTTGCGGGACTATTTTGAAGCATTCCCTAAATTCACAGCGCTCCATGCCGCAGTCGCCAGCCATCCCGGGATTATAGAATTTGGCCGCCTATAAATTGGCTAGCCTGAATTGTATCGACCTTAATCAGGCCAAAAACTGAGTCCAATATCGGTATAGTTTTTCAAAATATTTTCCAGCGAAATAGTCTCGCGCTTGATAACCCTAAAAGCGATACAGGGGCTTTTCGTTGGCACCAATTGGCTGTCGAGCAAGAACACACCAATTCTCAAGACATGATAGGTTGGATGTACGCAAAGGGTCGCGGGGTAATTCGAAATAACACAGAATCAGCCCGTTTTTTTCGACTTGTTGCAAACCAAGGGAACGCTAGTGCACAGAATAATTTGGGCGTAGCTTGCGAGAATGGTGATTTGATAGCGGAAAACCTTTGGATCGCGTTAGAAGGTATCAGCGCGCCGCAGACCAAGATTGTGACGGTGCCGGAGAGGCTGTTCAGCGAGTGCGTGAAAAAAATAAACGACAAAATTGGTGAAGTGTTTGGGGATGTTGCAATAGATATAGGTGCGGAACTTTTGAATTGCTGGCTTTTAGATGAATGTTAGCGAGTTCTGTTTGGATTGATGGCACTGAGCCGCGAGGTAAACTCCCGATCCCATCCCGAACGCGTCCGATAAGACCCGCCCGCGCCCCCTCTCGGCGATTGAATTCAATCACCTGCCGGGCAACGGATGGACCTGCAGCTTAAGCTGTGGGAGAGTAGGTCACCGCCAATCTTAAAAAAATCAGTAATTAAAGCTCTCGGAACGGTGGAAAATCATCCAACAGAAAAGCATACCCATTAAAGCCAGACGTATTAGTGCGTCCAGAATTCTGCACGTGTCCTTACACAGTCTGTGACCATATGGGTTCAAATTTTGGCAGGCTAGGAAGATGATCGACACGATAATTCCGCGTCGATGTTCCACAAAAACTGTTCAAAATCCATAGCCAAACTGAGTTCCGGAAATTTATTGCCAGTCAGTGACAAAGCATCCGCAGGTGAGAATTTGTTCAGGATCAATAAGGCACCAAGAATGGCCGCGCCCACAGGTTGGTTGAAACCTGTGTTGATGGTAACTAGCTGCTGAGCTGCAATTAATTCGTTGATTTCATGGCATATTTCTCCGATAAGAGGCAAATCGCACTCTAGAGATGTATTGTTTTCAGCCCACGATATCCGGTTTTCAACAACCGCTTTAACGCCATAAATCACAAGTTCCGAAGCGCAAAAATGATATACAATTCTTGGGGGTGAAAGGGCGGACAGGAAATTTTTATCCAAGTTTTCCATTTGGTCCACCGGCATCGAGATCACCGACAAAAGGTCCCTAATAACCCAGTTTTCCACAGCCAGTGCCGGATCAGCGAGATTATTGTCAAAACCTTTGGGCGCGGTTCTTGTTTCTGGGGGCAAAAACTGTATCGGGGTATTCTCAAAAGGAATATCCAGCCCACCTGTTTTCAAAAAATGGGTGGCAAAGACACTGGACTTTTTGTCAAAGAACCGAGGCGTCGGCAGTGATGCAACCACGCGCCCGCCCGCGATTAATACGACATGATCGGAGTAATGCCGCGCCTCCTTGGTATTGTGGGAAATAACAATCACGGCGCGCTTTTTAACAATGTCTTTTAGCAGGTTCAAGATTATGGCGCTGCCCTGTTCGGAAAGGCCATTGGTCGGTTCATCGATACAAAGCAGTTCATCGGAATTTTTGATGGTATTCTCAATTTCTGCAAGACGGCGCTGTAACTTTGCAGCGGGGCTGCCTTGTTCCCTGGCTTTCTGGAAAATAACAATGGGTTTTCTAGCGCCGCCAAGATGCTCCTTCCGATAATCGGCTTGGTCAAAGCTAACATTAAGGGTTTTGGTATCGTGCTTTCCGGCAAGAAATTTTACCAGGGTTGATTTGCCGCTGCCCATTGGGCCCATTAAAAACGTTAGTTTGCGGTCTTCCACAGCCAAATTTGTTTTATGCAGAATCTGTCTGTCACCAGTCGAAATGCAAAGGTTTTTCAATACCAGAACTTGGGTCATTTCTGAACAGGATGGACTTTTTTCCAGGCCTGACACACGCGCCCGATTTTCTGACGATCCATTTCTACCGCGACACTTTCAACCCCATCCAAAGCAAAAGCAAACGTGTCTTTTGTGTCGCCTTCGGCCACAACCACAAAAAGCAGCTCCTGCCCTAATTCGGGTGCGAGTGTTGCGTGTAGTTTGTTCAGGTTCAAAAACCGGTCTTTTTCAACTGGGTTTGACAATTTTCGCAGGTTTTCCGATTGCGCTGCCACGTTTGTTGAAAAATGTAGTGCCTTGCGAGTGACTTTCAAAACTTCTGCCAAAAATGTGAACGGGATGCCTCTGCTTTTTGGGGAAACATTTTCGGGCACGGTGATCTTTGTGGGTTTTTCGACCTTTGGTCGCGCCACGGAGCCCAGATGCAAGTTTTTCTTTGCTGGAATATCGGGATCAGCGACTTCGGCCGGAGGCACAGGACCAGCGACTTTGGGGTGAAAGCTGAGTTCAGCAACCTTGGCTGGAGGAATGTCAGCAAATATTAATTCACATTTCCCCGCATGTTCAAAGAATTTAGTAAGGCTGCTTATCAGCTCTTTTTCGGGGTTGTCTTTTAGATTTGTGTTTAGCGAATTGTATTCAAAAATTTTTTGATCGGCGAGAATCCCGACCATGCCATTCAAATACTTTTCCGCTGCCCAAAGGATCAGTTTAGCATTGTCCCCTTGCAAGGTGATCTGCCTTGGCAACACGGTTTGGCCAATAAGATTGGCAACATATTCAATTTTTTCTTGGTTAGAAAGCGCAGCTGATAACGGCCCTTTCCGGATTCTGCCACTCTTGCGCCTTTCCAGACGGCCAAACAGTGCTTTTCTTATCTCCATTTTGCGCCCCCTTTTATTGAAAATACAGAGGAAATCACCGGAGCCCTCTGTATATTATGATTGCGCTTGTTTGCGGTATCTTAAGTTATACCGCGTCTGTGACCTTGTCTACGGCCATACGCGACTTTGCCAGAACCATGCCAACATTGGCGCTTTTTCGAGTGACAAAGCAAATTACGTGTTCAGGATAGATTTTGCTGCGCATGAAAACGTGAATCAGATTATCACTGAACACCAGAAATTCTTGAAAATAATGGTGATCACTCGCGTCATTTCCACGCGACTTTTTGAAGGCTTCTTCAATCTCAATCACTGTTGGGCCTTGAAACATGTCGGCGGTTGCAGCGGCTACCATATCCAGTACTTCTTGGGGGTGGGAATCCAGAGTGTTTACACCGAGCAGCATGCCTGATGTCATATCTACGTATCCTGCGGCAACACATTCAGGGATAGTGTCCATTGCTTCTGCCAATGCATCATCTAGGGACATAATTTTTCCTTTAGGTTCATGTTTTGTTGTGAGTCTGTGAAAAAACAATCCATATTTCAGCCCAAACTTCGTTTCGTTTTATTTATCCACGCGAAATGGCTAAACATATTTTCTGTGTACTGTTTGGTATCATTTAATTCAGGTGGTCGACAACCGGCCATTTCCAACTAAGGAATCCAGCTCTCCTAACAGCTGGAGCGCCAAATCCGTGGCGACAAGTGCGACGTTGGCCTGTTCTTGCTCGGACAAAGCATTGTCCAGGTAATGGGCTGCTTTTCCAAAAGCTGACAAATAGCTATTGTTAGCCTTGTCAGGGTCGACCACAGGCAACATTGCGTCGGAAAAGGCGATCAGCCGATTGTGGACATGTCTGGCAAATTGCCGATCATTTGCTGCTGGTCGTGACACAAGCCAATTTTCCATTGTGTCCAGTTCACTTAACCAAGCTGCTGTGACTTCGGCATAGGACAGCGTGCCGGCAGACTGGCAGGCAGCGGCAATATCAGGCGTATCATTGCTGGTAAACAGCCTGACTTTGCCAAAGAGTGGAGACTTTCTGTATTCGGACAAAACAAAATCCCGCAAGCCTTTGCCGCCGCTATGTTCCCACACAGTTTGGTCCAGAATATTGGCGATTGATTTGCGGCTACAATCCAGCGAAAGAATGGTATTGAAATATTGACCAGCCTTTCGCGAGAGCCGCTGCTGGACCTTAGCAAGATCATCGGTGTTGCGAAGGTAATCCGAGCGGGTGACCGCAAGGATCGCTGTATCCAGCAAGGGTTGCGGCAGTTTTTCGACAATCGAAATTTCTGATAGGCACCACGCCCGTTGCCCCATTGTGCACCAGATCAACAGATCCGCCTTTGCCAGTATTTCTTGGCTCTTCGCGCTCAACTCACCATTTTGATCAACAGATACTTCGTGAAAAGCAGCATCCTGAAAATCCTCTAGCGGTGTGGTGATGGTGATCGAACTAATTTGCGTATCACTTGCTTCGTCAAACAGGTCAGATTTTGCCAGCCTGCGTTCCGGTTCTGAGGAGCAAATATCACAGCTTTCAGTGGCGGATGGCAAAATGCGCACCGGCGGTAATCCCGAAATTCCGAGGCTGACAGGCACAACTTCTTTGCGCAGTAATACATTTAAGACAGAAGACTTCCCCGCGTTAAACTCTCCGGCAACAACGATGTTGAAATACCGTTTTGGCGGAGTTTTTCTGGCGGTCAAAATAGGCTCGGTTCTGTTCGCTTGTATCATTCATGCCTCGCTTTGCTGCCGGATACAGCGCGGGAATCAGCAGAATTGCTTGGTTTTGTGAGAAAGTTTTTGGCGAGTTCGTCTTTGGCTTTGGCCAGTCGGTTAACCTGTTCGCGCCGTGCTTTGGCGCGGGTGGCTCTTTTTGTATTGATCTGGAGAATAGTTTCTTTGTTGATTCCCTGAACCAGCGTTTCGATTTCTTTTTTAAGGGTGTTAATCTCGTCAACAATCAGATCTCTGGCGGCTTTTTTGACCTTGGCAATCCGAGACAAGGCTTCACCTGTGCGCTCAGCAATGGCGAGACTGGCAGTTTTACAGCAGATTTTAACGCCGGACAGCATTTCTTGCCGGATCAGTTTTTGAACTCTGTCGATGGCCGCGTCTTTTTTCATTTTGGTCTTTTCCCAGAACCGCCAGCCGCGATCATTAACCAGTTCTATATCGACAAGCGTTGTCGTTGGCTTAAAACCTGGGAAAATAGTTTCATGTGGCAGGTTTTCCAAAAGATTCTCGATGTCAATCTCGGCCAGAACCGCAGAAACTTTGCCGTCCGTCACTGTGGCAAATTTGGCGATTAGACCATCCATTTCGGTGCGCCCTTCCTGATAGCTCGCCAAGGTTTGTTCTTCGATGCGCTGCCGCAGCGCTGCGGTGTCCAAAGACCATTTTTTAGCAGTATTTCCAGATGAAAATGCCGCAGCCAGTTCCGAAGATTGCCCATCCACATAACAGCTTAGGGTTGCTTCGATGGTGTTGGTAATCGACTTGGCAACGATTTCGCCGTTTTCCAACAATTTTGCACGGGTTTGATCTTCGTTGGAATCGAGTTCGTCAGCCAAATCAGCAAGTGTATTGATATGGGTAATCAGGCGGTTTTTCTCGGATTCGAGAATCGATGGAATATCGCCAACATCCAGCAGCACCACTTCTTCGTTTTTAAGCCGTTCCCGCAGCAGTTTTTCCAGCATGCCCATCGCGGAATTAAGTTCTGATGCGGTTTTGGCTAAGGCTGATTTTACTGGCCCTTCGGCGATACGGTCTGACAGTGCATGCCGCAATTCGGATAGCCCAGAGGCGGCGATTAGCCGGTCCCGCGGAGCCAATGCAGAATCGACGCCGATTTTGGCGCAATAAGCATTGAATTCCGCGGAACCGGACGCAGCCATTATAGCTTTTTCATTGGCATAATGGGCGATATGGCCCCAGTGGGCACTGCCAGCAATCAATTTGTAATTGACCCCACCCATCTCGCTTTTCAGCTTTTTTTCCAGCGTTTCCAAAACTTTTGGAACATCGACAGCCAGATTATCCACCTCGTCAATCCGGTTAACAAAGATCACGGTTGATTTGCCGGAATGTCGGGATAACATTTTTAACAAGGCCATATCTGCGACGCCAAGCGCCTGATGGATAGACAGGGCAACAACAAATATATCAGTGTCGCGAAAACTGTTGGTGGTAATTTCATCGCGAACCAGAAAGGGGTCATTGATCCCCGGAGTGTCGGATAAAGTAACCGGAATGGAAAACGGGCCGGGTTCCAAATATACTTCGGCAGCTTTGGTGATGCCGGAAAACCGGCCGGCATTGGCACTTTCGTCAATCTCTCCATCGGTATCCTGATGGCCCGCGCTGACGTAGCGTTCCAGAATTTCTGATGTTATTTTGTTAAAATGATGACGCTTTCCCAGCAAATGTTTGTAAAGAGAGCCAAGGCGCTTGCGCGCTTTTTCCTGCATCTCTTCGACTTGTTTTTTCAGGACTGTCGAATCAAACCCCGGCAAAAAGTCTTCTGCCAATGCGCGGGCTTCTTTGTCGCCCTCCAGCATTCTTTGCCATTCATCTTCGCTGAATAACTGAAAAACGCCGCCGCCATGTGGTTTATCCAAATGGCCAAAATGAAGGTTGGTTATCACTGCTGTCCACGGGTTTACTTCGGTTGGCAGCAAGTCTTTGGTGCCCGAAAGCACATTGATAAGCGTGCTTTTTCCCGCTTTTACCTGACCGACAACAGAGATACGCACATGGCATTGATCCAGAAAATCAACTGCCTTGGCAAACATCGCATCCACCTCCGGAAATTCCGGTTGGCGTTGCGAATTGATAAGTTTTTTCAACGATTCAATATTTACACGAGACTGATTACCAACTGTGGGAATGACATCCATTTTTCTTTTCGACGCGAATAAATAGCTACCCTAGGGGATTCGCATTACACTCCTTAAGATATAATGGTAAACGCCACAATGTGTTAAGAATATGTCAAAATCAATCAACTTAAGCGAACATACGTAATTGTGTTAATGATAAGTTTAAAATTATAGACGTTATATTATTAGCAAAATTTTGTTTTTAACAATACTTATAGTTTATTTATGGTCTGATAGGTTTGCGAATGGCGCTTGCCAAAATCGCCATCTTGCGTTGCCTTGGCCGCTGGTCAAAATATTGACGGGATCAAGTTTTTCAAACATAACCACGCGGCGGCCAAATATTTTTGTTGAAACATTATCTAACGACTGTGAAGAAGTAATCCGGATGGGGAAATCTGCTTTTGCCTAAACCACCTACGAATTGCTTTGCCGAAATTACAACCGGACATCGCTAAAACAAAAGGACTGATATTGAAAATGTTTGACAGCCCTGACAGTATTATACCCGCTTATTACGGGCCGACCAATTTCTGCTGGTTGGCGCCGGGAATGTTGGGCGGCTGTCCTCGCCCGGGTATCTTCAAAGATATGTTTCGGGATTTGGCGGCGCTTCAACGGGTCAAGACCCGGCTTCTTGTTACGCTGACCGAAGAATGGGCGCCGGATGTTGATATGATCGAGAAATACGAAATGGACTCGCTTTATGTTCCGATTACCGATCTGGCCGCGCCAACCCTGCAACAAGCATCGATGATATGCCAAAAAGCCACGCAATACATCGAACAGGGTAAAGCCGTGGTGTTTCATTGCCGCGCCGGCAAAGGCCGAACCGGAACATTGCTTGCCGCAATGTTGATCTGGGCCGGACAGACCAGCGAGGCTGCCATATCGAAAACCAGACACAAAAACCGGCAATGGATTGAATCCGACAGCCAGATTTCATTTCTGGAAGATTTTCAAGGATATCGTGACCGTCAATCAACCGACCTCTGAATTGAACCAATTGCGGCCACCAAGGATTTCAAAAGTGACGGCCAAAATCCTTTTGACGCTTGTGTGTAATATTACCCTAACGGCTAACGCGCCCAGCAGCTCGTCAATTTAATCATTAACCAATTGCCGTTGGTCTCTGATCAATAGTTATGTATCGTTGTTACATGGAATCGAATTCTCTAAACCGTGAGCTTGCCCGGATCATTGCAGCCATTGGATCCGACAGCTTTTTTGACCAGATTGCTGAAATTATTGCGTCACTGATTCCCTATGAAGGCATGGTTATTTTTCTTTACAGCGAAAAATCAGCGCCCATGACGATTGGCTGTTACAAACTTGCCCGTAATTATAAAGAAGGGTTGGATAACTTTACCAAATATACTTATGTTTTAAACCCAGTTTATCGGGCATTTCTTGATGACGTAAAAGCATCAACCTATTTAATTGCTGACTTAGTTCCCCAAGACATTGAATCCCAGATCGCAAATTCAAACCTGAAAATCCGTATCGACAAGAGCGAGGCCATTGGCTACCGCACTCCGGGTTGGCCAAAAAATATGACCGAAGTTTTGGGGCTGGTGCAGCTACCCGGCAAAAAGATGATCGAACTGAATTTTCTTGTAAGCAGAGATAGTAATCAGGTGCAAAATTGCAGGCAAGGGCTGGAAAACCTTTATCCGGTTCTTGCCAGCGCCATTCTCAAACATTTCGAATTTTCGCCGCAGCAATTTGATATAAGATCAACCGGTCCGAGTCAGGAAAGCCGTTTTCAGGAGTTTGGCAAAAATATTCTGACCGACCGCGAGCAGGGCGTTGTCAAAATGATTTTAACCGGCCATTCAAGCAATTCCATTGCGCTGAATTTGAGTATATCTGTGCCGACCGTCAAAACCCACCGGCGAAATTTATATAATAAATTCAACATCTCGTCACAAGCAGAGCTGTTTAATTTGTTTGTTCGACACCTGATGGACACTGCCGCCTAACACTTGAATCGCATGCTCATCCTTTAGGATGATGTCCAGCGATCTATAAAGCCGGAATACTGACTATGATATTAACCTTTCCTGATTGTCAGGAATAGTCTTGGGTGACCCCACTGAAATTTCCTGTTTCCGATATTCGCGCGCTGTTTCCAGCATTGTCTCAAATTGATAATGGCCAGCTTCGCACATACCTTGATAACCCTGCCGGCACTCAGGTTCCGGCCTCGGTTGCGCAGGCTGTGGCCAATTATATGCTGACCGATGCCAGCAATATGGGCGGGCATTTCAAAACCAGCCTGAATACCGATGCTGCGGTGCTAAAAGCTCATAAAGATGCTGCCTTGTTTTTGGGGGCGAAATCCGAACGCGAGGTCATAATCGCGCAAAGCATGACCACGCTAACCTTCCATATGTCGCGCAGCATTTGCCGTGATTTCCAGCCGGGTGATGAGATCATCATCTCGCGGGTTGAACATGAGGGCAATGTCGGGCCTTGGCTGGAAATAGCCAAAGACAAAGGTCTGGAAATTCGCTGGGTGGAGTTCAACACCGATAGTTGGCTGGTAGAACCCGAAGCACTGGCGGCGCAACTGACCGACAAAACCAAACTGGTTTGTTTGAATTTTGCTAGCAATATGACCGGCTCAATCAATGATATAAGCGCTTTGTCAAAAATTGCCAAAGACGCGGGCGCACTGGTATTTGTTGATGCTGTGCAACTGGCCCCGCATCATTTAGTGGATGTCCAGACGCTTGGCTGTGATTTTCTGGTCTGTTCGTCATACAAATTTTTTGGCCCGCATTTAGGTATTATGTGGGGGCGCGAAGAAATTTTGGCGGAACTGCACCCTTATAAAGGCCGCTGCACATCGAATGAACTGCCAGACAGGTTTGAGCTGGGCACACCGCAATTTGAGCTGCTGGCCGGGCTTTCAGCCACGGTCGAATATTTTGAAAAACTGGGCACAAGAACCTCTGATTCCGATGACCGGCGGGCCTGTATTGCCGCCGCTTATCAAAGTTCCCGAGATTATGAGGAGCCGTTGACAAATTTGCTGATCGACGGATTAAGCACTGTTAAAGGTATTAAGATTTTTGGTATAACCAATCCAAACCGAATCCATGAGCGGGTGCCGACAATCTCTATTCGGCATGATTCCGTTAAACCGGATGCAATCGCGCAAACCCTTGCGGATTCAGGAATTTACGTGTGGCACGGCCATAATTACGCTTACGAACCCACCCGTTTTCTCGGCATTCCCGAGGAAGAGGGCGTCGTGCGCATCGGGCTGGCGCATTACAACACCGCTGACGAAGTTAACCGCGTTGTCAGTGCAATTGACGCAATTCAACTAGGAGAGAAAAAATGAGAATCTTAAAATCACTGGTCATAGGCGCTGTTGCCCTGTCGGCCGCAAGCGCTGTATCAGCCCAAGACACCCTTCGGGTTGGCATGGAATGCACATACGCACCGTTCAACTATCGCACCGCAGACGGAGAGCTTGCGGGCTATGACGTTGACGTTGCCAATGGCGTTGCTGAAATTATGGGCGTTGAACTGGAATTTGTTTGCCAGCAATGGGACGGTATGATCCCGGCACTTTTGGCCAACAAGTTTGACCTGATCGTCGCGTCTATGTCGATCACCGACGCACGTCTGGAAAAAATTGACTTTTCCGGTCCTTACCGTGATTCCGTTGGTCGTTTGATCGCTGCAAATGGCCGCGATCTGGGTCTGTTTGATGAAGCTGGCGACCCAATCGCTGCCAGTTTTGACGGACTTCGTGTTGGTCTGGAACGTGCATCAACCTATGAAAACTGGTTCAACGCCAAGCTTCCGGGTGCCGAAATTGTGCTATATGATGGCTCAGAGCCACTTTATCTGGACCTCGCCAATGGGCGTGTTGATATGATCATGACCAACCCAATGAAAGCGCAAGAGCGGTTCCTTGACGGAGACGCCGGAGCGGATTTTGAGTTTGTCAGCCCGGCAATTTCCGAGGTTGAGTTCTTTGGTGTTGGTGTTGGCATTGGCCTGCGCCAAGGTCAAGAAGAGCTGCGCGACGAATTGTCGGCGGCCATTCGGGAGTTGGTTGATAACGGCTCGTTGACAGAATACGCCTTGAAAATATTCCCCTTCCCGATCCACAATCCTGAATGGGGCAATAATTAATCTCCCACTTAAAAAAAACCGGCGGCGCGGCAATGTCGCGCCGCCAATAACAATAAGGGGATATCTTGTGGAAGCAGTAACCGGTTGGTGGGACGACTATTTTTGGGGCTCGATGATCGTGGTCCAGGTGTTTTTCTTTTCCCTAATTTTAATGGTTCTTTTTGGCTTGATCGGCGCGGCAATGAAATTGTCGAACAGCAAGATCGCCCAAAAAATCGCTGGGGGCTATACGGTTGTTTTCCGCGGCACTCCTGAAATTCTTGTCATTCTGTTGCTTTATTTTGGCTCAGCCATCACGCTTACAGCCATCGCCCAAATCTTTAACCCCGAGATCAAATTCCTAGACGTGCCACCGATATGGGCAGGCACCATCGCCATTGCGCTTATTGTTGGCGCTTACGCAACCGAGACTTTTCGAGGCGCGTTTCAAGGCGTTAAACCCGGCAGCATAGAGGCCGCACGTGCCCTTGGCATGTCAAACCTACAAACCTTTATTTATATTCGTATTCCTGAAATGTGGCGGCTGGCTCTGCCGCCATTTGGCAATCATATGCTGTCGCTCATCAAAGACACCGCGCTCATTTCGATCATCGGTCTAAACGAGACCTTGTTTGTTGCCAGTCAAGCCATCAGCACCACCGGCAAACCGTTTACAATGTATTTGGTTGTTGGCGCGATATATCTCGGATTTTCAACAATCATTACGCTTTCGGTAATGGGAGCTGAGAAATTCGGCGAAAGAACCACGGTGGGCGCAAGATGAACTTTGATCTGACACTTATTTGGGACTCCGTTCCGCGCATGCTGGCGGGCATTGGCATTACGTTTCAGCTTATGGCGCTGTCGGCCTTTCTGGGCATGATCCTTGCCGTTATTCTGTTGTTGATGCGGCTTAGCGGCAAATGGTATTGGTCATGGCCCGCGCAGGTTTTCATCTATGTTTTCCGTGGCACGCCAATTTTGGTGCAAATATTCATCATCTATTACGGGCTGCCGCAGCTGGATTTCGTGCGCGAAAGCATTTTATGGCCGATCCTGCGAGAACCGTTTGGCTGTGCGATTGTGGCGCTGTCGCTGAATACCGGCGCTTATGTATCTGAAATTCTGCGCGGCGGTGTTCTGGGGGTTGATCGCGGGTTTCTTGAAGCCGCCTCAGCGCTTGGCCTCAAAGCGCATCAAAAATTCATCTATATAACCACGCCGATTGCAGCGCGTCTGGCCCTGCCTGCTTATAGCAATGATTTTATCAGCCTGATGAAAGCCACATCGCTGGCCAGCACCATCACTTTGATGGATATGACAGGGTGGCGCAGACTTTTGCGCCCTACGAGATATTTATTTCACTAGCGATCATCTATATGATCCTGACTTTCTTTATTCAAAAAACCTTTGGCCGGATTGAAAGATATCTAAGCCGTTATGTAAACCCGTGAGGCAGCTATGACCGAAGCCCTAATCAGAATGCAAAATGTTGACAAGTTTTTTGGCAGCTTTCAAGCGCTGACCAACATCAACCTTGAGGTCAAAAAAGGTGAGCGGATCGTAATCTGCGGGCCGTCTGGCTCCGGTAAATCCACCTTGATCCGGTGCATCAACCGGCTGGAAGAACACAATAATGGCCGGATTTTCATTGGCGAAAATGAACTGACCGACAAGGTCAAAAACATTGATGCAGTGCGGCGCGAAGTGGGCATGGTCTTTCAAAGTTTCAATCTTTTCCCGCATATGACCATTGTTAAAAACCTGATGATAGCCCAGCAACTGGTGCGCAAAATTCCCAAGGCCGAGGCACGGGAAACTGCGATGAAATACCTGACACGCGTAAAAATTCCCGAACAGGCGGAAAAATACCCTGTGCAGCTTTCTGGTGGCCAACAACAACGGGTTGCCATCGCCCGTGCGCTTTGTATGAAACCCGAGATTATATTGTTTGATGAACCCACCTCTGCGCTTGACCCAGAGATGATCGGCGAAGTGCTGGACGTGATGACTGATTTGGCCAAGGAAGGCATGACCATGATTTGTGTAACCCATGAAATGGGCTTTGCCCGCTCGGTCGCGGATCGGGTTATATTCATGGACGAAGGCGAGATTGTCGAAGAAGCCAAACCGCAGGAATTTTTTGACAATCCGAAAAATGAACGCACCAAAAAATTCCTCAGCCAGATCCTCACCCATTAAGGTATTGCAATGACCACACAATTCCCGCCGCATAGTGAATTTCTGGCTTTTGCGGAACGGATGGCTGACGCAAGCGGTAAAATGCTACGCGCTGCCGCTGACATTAAACCTGAAATTGACGTCAAACCGGACGCTTCTTTTGTGACCAATACCGACAAAGCAATTGAGCTGATGATGCGCGATATGATTGTCAAAACTTACCCCGACCATGGTATTCTGGGTGAGGAATTTGAAAGCACTAATCTTGACGCTGAATTTGTCTGGGTGCTGGACCCGATCGACGGAACCGCGCCTTTTATTGCCGGAATACCGGTCTATGGCACGCTGATCGGGCTGGCTTGGCAGGGTAAACCTTTTATCGGCGTCATTGATCACCCTGCCACAAAAGACCGCTGGACAGGCGTTTCGCATCTGTTTGCCAAACGCAACGGGCAGCCGGTTTCAACCCGCACATGTAACGACCTTTCAAATGCGTTTGTGACCTGTAGCAGCCCGGATTTCATGAGCGATGAGGAATTGGCGCGATTTTCCAAATTGCGCGGGCAGGTTCCTTATGTGCAATATGGCGGGTCTTGTTTTGTTTATGGCTTGCTGGCATCGGGCCGCACGGATTTGGCAATTGACAGCGGTTTGGAACCCTTTGATGTTTACGCCTGCGCGGCTGTCATTCAGGGCGCGGGTGGCTTTATGTCAGATTGGGATGGCAACGATATTTCGCTGGACTGGGCTGGTCGTGTGCTTAGCGCTGGCGACAAGACCTGTATTGAAAAGGCGGTTGCCGTTCTCGGAAGTCATTGATCAAAGTGCTTTAATAGGCGCTCGTTTTCAAATGCGCATTCAGACCGCGCTAGGCAAAGAAAATTCCAAAAGATCGCGCTGTGCGCGGCTGCCACCCAAATGGGCGTGATCTGCTATAGAAAAGTGCGGTCGCGGTGAAAATACTTGACCAAATGGTAAAACTATGGCTGATTGATTTGCAATGTATGCCAAAGAGCTACAGCAACTGAAAAACACAACAGCGAGGAATTTTTTCAATGAAACTCCCTAATTTAATCTCCCGAAGAACGGTGATCGCGGGGGCCACAATGCTTGGTCTGGTGATGTCTTCGGCAGCGGCAATGGCGCAATCCATCAAGGTTGCCGGAATATTCACCCTGCCCGTTGAACAGCAATGGATCAGCCGTATTCATATTGCGCTGAACGCAGCACAGGAACGCGGCGACATTGAATATGTCTTTTCCGAGAATGTCTCCAACACCGATTATGAACGGGTGATGCGCGAATATGCCGAAAGCGGCGTTGACCTGATTGTTGGCGAAGTGTTCGGCCTTGAACGCGCGGCGCGCAAGGTTGCTGCCGATTATCCCGAAACCGCGTTTTTGATGGGGTCAAGCTTTGCCCCGCAAGAGCCGAATTTCTCAATCTTTGATAACTTTATTCATGAACCGGCATATCTGTCGGGTATGATTGCCGGTGCGGCCAGCGAAAGCAATGTGATTGGTCTGGTCGGTGGCTATGCCATCCCCGAGGTTAACCGCCTGATGCATGCCTTTATGAACGGCGCGCGTGAAACCAACCCCGAAGTTACCTTTCTCGTGAACTTTATCGACAGCTGGTATGATCCTCCCAAAGCCAAAGAAAGCGCCTTTGCAATGATGGATGCGGGCGCGGATGTGATGTATGCGGAACGCTTTGGCGTATCGGATGCGGCAGTTGAACGCGGCGCCAAGGCGATTGGCAACGTGATTGACACCTCGGCTGATTATCCCGGCACCATTCTTGCGTCGGCCATCTGGCATATGGGTGCAACGGTTGATACCGCGATAAGCGCAGTAACCGATGGGTCTTATATGGCGGATGATTACGGCCAATACAGCTTTATGGAATATGGCGGCGGCACGTTGACCATGGATGAGACGCTGATTCCGGCCGATATTGTTGCACTGGTTAACGCCAAACAGGCGGCTATTCTGGACGGGAGCTATGTGGTTGTTATCAATGACGAAGCGCCGGTTTCGGATAACTAGGAAATAGCGGGCCGGTTTCGACCGGCCCCTTTTATTTATGCCAGAACCCGTCATTCTTACCCTGAGCAATCTGTCCAAACGGTTTGGCAGTGTCGTTGCCAATGATGCTGTCAGCATTGATTTGCACCGTGGCGAGGTCTTATCTCTGTTGGGGGAAAACGGTGCTGGCAAAACCACTTTGATGAACATGCTTTTCGGGCATTATGTGCCTGATAGCGGCTCAATCGAGGTTGCGGATATTTCAGGCAAAATGCAGCCCCTGACGCTGGGCCACCCGCAAGCAGCACTGGAAGCCGGTATCGGTATGGTGCATCAGCATTTTACCTTGGCCGAAAACCTGACGGCGCTGGATAACATCCTGCTTGGCTCCGAAAGCCTGTTTTCTTGGCGGCATAATCGCAAAGCTGCGCGCAAAAAAGTTTCACAAATCATTGAGCGCACCGGCCTTGCCGCGCCGCTGGATGAAAGGGTTGGCAACCTGTCAGTGGGTGAACGCCAGCGGGTGGAAATATTAAAGGCTCTGTTCCACGATGCCCGCATTCTGGTGTTGGACGAACCCACGGCGGTTTTAACCCCGCAAGAGGCCGATACCCTGTTTGAAAACATCGGCGCGATGACCAAAGACGGCTTGTCGGTAATTTTCATATCCCACAAACTGCGCGAGGTGCTGGCCTTTTCGCACCGCATTGCGGTGCTGCGCCACGGTAAAAAGGTAGGCGAGATCGCCACGGCGGATGCCGATGAACGGGTGATTGCCCGCATGATGGTCGGGGCTGACACTCCGACAACCCCGCGCGATACCCAAAAACCGGGTGCGCCGGTGCTGGAACTGAACAACATCACCGTTAAGGGCAAAAACATGCGCACCAGCCTGCGCGCGGTTAACCTGACGGTTCATGCGCATGAAGTGGTCGGAATAGCCGGAGTTTCTGGCAATGGTCAATCAGCCTTGGCGCAGCTGGTTTCGGGGCTGATTTCGCCCGATGGTGGCGAAATGCAGGTGGATGGCCAGCGGATTTCAAAATTCACCCCGCCCGCGATGTTGAATGCCGGTATTGGCCGCATTCCCGAGGATCGCCACCATGACGGGGTGATCGGCGCGATGAGCGTGGCTGAGAACCTGATTATCGAGCGATTACAAGATCCTGCCATCCGCAAACGCGGGTTTTTGCAACAGAAATACATTCAGGATAACGCCAAACAGCTGTGCAAGGATTATGACGTGCGCGGCCCCGGCATTGATGCGGATGCGCGGCTGCTTTCGGGTGGCAATATCCAGAAGTTGATCTTGGCGCGGGTGTTTGAATGCGCACCACGGCTAATTCTGGCCAACCAGCCTACGCGGGGCCTTGATCTGGGCGCGGCCAATGAAGTAGCGCGGCGTTTGCTAGAAGCCCGCATTCGCGGTGCAGGCATTTTGCTAATCTCCGAAGATCTGGACGAAGTTCTGGCCCTGTCGGACCGGATCATGGTTATTCATGATGGCCATTTGGTCAAAGCCAACACCAATGACCGCGAGGCCATCGGCCTGATGATGGCAGGAGAACAGGTATGATCCGGATCGAACCCCGCGAAGCGCCGTCAAACTGGTGGACATTGGGCATTCCGGTGGCCTCGGCCTTGTTGGCATTATTGCTGGCCGCCATTCCGCTGGCTTTGGCGGGGGCCAATATATTTGAGGCATATATCCAGATGTTCAAAGGCATTTTCGGGTCAACCTTTGCCTTTACCGAAATGCTGACCCGCGCTACGCCGCTTATTTTCACCGGCCTTGCCGCGACTTTGGCTTTTCGGGCCAAGCTGTGGAACATTGGTGCTGAGGGGCAATTATATCTGGGGGCCATGGCCGCCGTGGCAGTGGGCACCGGCCTGATTGACGCGCCGGGGTTTATTTTGATTCCGATCATTTTGATCACCGGCGCTATGGCGGGCGCGGCGGGCATGGCGGGGCCTGCTTACCTTAAAACCCGCTTTGGCGCCGACGAGGTGGTAACCACATTACTGCTGAATTTCATCATCCTGATCTTTTTGCAAATGATGCTGGAAGGGCCATTGCAAGACCCGATGGGCTTGGGCTGGCCTCAATCCAGCCCCATCGTTGATGCGGCAATTCTACCGCAACTAATCCCGCGAATGCGGCTGCATTGGGGGCTGATCATTGCGCTGATAACAGCGGTAATTGCCCAGATCATGCTGTCAAAGTCGGTTTGGGGGTTCAAATTGCGCGCCGTGGGCGAAAACGCGGCGGCGGCCTTACATGCGGGCATCGGCGTTAAACGCACCTTGATGAGCGCCGCAATCGTTTCCGGTGCGGTGGCTGGGCTGGCGGGCGTTTCCGAGGTTGCGGGCCTGCGCGGGTATTTAACCACCGACCTGTCGCCCGGCTATGGTTATACCGGTATTGTCGTGGCGATGCTGGCGGGGCTTTCGCCGATTGGCGTGGTGATTTCGGCTATATTCATAGCCTCGGTTTTTGTGGGGGCTGACACCATGAGCCGCGCCATGGGGGTTTCCAGTTATCTGGCTGATCTGGTGGTGGCGATGTCGCTGATCTGTGTGCTGGTCGGCGGTTTTATCGCGCGGTTCAAAATCACCCGCACAGATAAAGGGAAAAGCTGATGGAAATCCTGCAAATCCTGCTTTCCGAAAGCTTCTGGAATGCCACTTTGCGCATTGCCACGCCATTGATATTCGGGGTTTTGGGGGCGTTGCTTTGTGAAAAAGCCGGCGTGCTTAATCTGGGCATCGAGGGTATTTTTGTCGCCGGAGCCATGGCGGGCTGGATGGCGGTTTGGCTAGGGTTCGGCCTTTGGGGCGGGTTGCTGGTGGCGGCAGGTGTCGGCGGTTTTTTTGGCCTGATCCATGCAATATTAACCGTGCCGCTGGGCCTGTCACAGCATGTTTCGGGGCTGGGGATCACCATGTTTGCGACATCTGTCAGCTATTTTACCTATCGCACGGCCTTGCCGCAGGTTTCATCTCCGCCACGCATCGAACCGTTTCGACCATTAGATATCCCGATATTGTCCGATCTGCCCTTTATCGGGCCGGTTTTGTTTCAGCAAACCGCCATGACATGGCTGGCGCTGTTTATGGTAGCGCTGGTCTGGTGGGTGCTGAACCGCACGCCGCTGGGGCTGGCCATTCGGGCGGTGGGCGACAACCCCGATGCGGCCGATGCGCAGGGGCTTTCGGTATACGGGTTGCGCTTTGGCGCGATTATTACCGGTTCGGCCCTGATGGCGCTGGGCGGCGCGTTTCTAACCATGTCGGCGTTTGATTCGTTCTTTTTCGGTATGGTTAACGGGCGAGGCTGGATCTGCATTGCGCTGGTAATATTCGCCAGCTGGCGGCCCGGCAAAGCCCTGATCGGGGCCTTGCTTTTCGGGGCGTTTGAGGCTTTTCAGGTGCGATTGCAAACTCAAGTCGGGGCGGTAGTGCCCGGCCAGATATTTTTAATGGCCCCATATGTGTTATCAATATTTGCGCTGGTAATTGTGGCGCGCCGCGCCGAATACCCGCGCGCCTTGCTAAAACCGTGGTTCAAGGGGCAACGCTGATGGATTTATTGATCAAAAACGCCACCCTGCCCGACGGGCAAACCGGCATGGATATCGCTTGTGGCAAAGGCGTTATTGTCGCCGTGGAGCGGGGCATTGATGCCGAGGCTAAAAAGGTAATTGATGCCGCTGGCCAGTTGATCTCGCCGCCTTTTGTAGACCCGCATTTCCATATGGATGCCACCCTTTCACTGGGCAACCCGCGCATGAATACCTCGGGCACCTTGCTGGAAGGCATCGCGTTGTGGGGCGAATTGAAACCCGTGCAAAGCATTGATGAAATTGTCGCGCGGGCCTTGCGATATTGTGATCTGGCCGTGTCGATGGGCATTGGTGCGATCCGTTCCCATGTCGATATTTGCGACGATGCCCTGACCGGCGTGCAGGCGCTGCTAGAGGTCCGCAATCAGGTATCCCACTATCTTGATCTGCAATTGGTGGCATTCCCGCAAGACGGTATTTTTCGAGACCCAACCGCCATGCAAAATCTGACAAGGGCGCTGGATATGGGCGTTGATGTGGTCGGCGGCATTCCGCATTTTGAGCGGACCATGCAAGACGGGGCCGATTCTGTAAAAACCCTGTGCGAAATTGCGGCTGATCGCGGCCTGATGGTCGATATGCATTGCGACGAAAGCGATGATCCGCTGTCGCGTCATGTGGAAACGCTGGCCTATGAGACCACGCGGCTGGACATGCAGGGGCGGGTGGCCGGATCACACCTGACCTCGATGCATTCTATGGATAATTATTATGTTTCCAAACTGATCCCGCTCATGGTTGAGGCTGAATTGCGGGTTATCCCCAACCCGTTGATCAACATCATGTTGCAGGCCCGCCATGACAATTACCCCAAACGCCGAGGCCAGACCCGGGTGCCGGAACTGAAAGCAGCGGGGCTAACCATCGGTTTCGGGTCCGATTGTGTGATGGACCCATGGTATTCGCTGGGCAAGGCTGACATGCTGGATGTGGCCCATATGGGCCTGCATGTCGGGCAGCTTTCCAGCCGTGCTGATATGATGTGGTGCTTTGACGCGGTGACCAAAAATTCAGCCAAAATCATGGGGTTGGACGGTTACGGGCTGGAGGTTGGCTGCAAGGCCAATATGGTTTTATTGCAGGCCAAAGACCCGATCGAGGCCATCCGCCTCCGCGCCACTCGGCTGAAGGTGATTAGAGCAGGAAAGGTGATCTGCCAAACCCCCCCAACCCTTTCGGCATTGTCGATTGACGGGCGGCCCGCGCAGGTGAACCCAGCCGATTACGCACCAAAACCTGAATAAATGATGTAATTTTAGCTTATTTGTCAGGCTCGCGACCCATGCGTTCAGCACGGCGGCGATCTTCCAACAATTCGTGTTTTTCGGCTTTGGCCAGCAGATCATCAATAACGCGGGTTTTGGCGTCGGAATGGGCTGCGGTTTTGCGGCTGGATTGTGCGGCTTCTTCCATGGTTTGACGCGCCTGCATCAAGCGGGTTTTCTCCTGCCCGGCCCAGCCCAGCCAGCGGGCGGTGGTGGCCAGATCACCGGCTTTGATGTTTTCGCTGGCGGTCGAAACCTTGTCAGCCAAAGATACGATCACTTGATCAGCCAATTGAACCTGACGTTGCTTTTCAGTCAGTTCTGCCATGTCGCGGGTTTTCTTTTGTTCGGCGAGGCCGCGCAGAATGCGGATCTGGTCCGGGGTCATTGGCCGCGCTCACGGGCTTTGCGGCGCATGGCATCGGCAAATTGCAGGGCGGCAACAATGGCGCGGTAATGGTCGGGGTGGATTTCATGACCAACCTCCACCGTGGCATGGATGGCGCGCGCGGTGGCTGGGTCGCTGTGGATCGGCACGCCAGCATCCATGCCCACCTCGCGGATGCGCCGCGCTATGTCATCGGTGCCTTTGGCAATGCATTTTGGCGCGGTGCCAGCGGCGCGCGACCATTCCAGCGCCACGGCGTAATGGGTGGGGTTAACCACAATCACGTCAGCGCGGGGTACGTCATGCAGCATCTGGTTGGTGGCAATTTCTTGCGCCCTTGCGCGGCGTTTGGATTTCATATGCGGGTCGCCCTCAGATTCTTTGGCCTCGTCTTTCATTTCTTTATGGGACATGCGTAGTTTTTGCAGATGGTGATATTTTTGCCAGATCACGTCGATAATTGAGATAATGCCAGCGATGGCGGTTGTCAGGATGAGCAGATCAATCAAGGTTTTATCCATCAAGGCAACCACCGAAACCGGTTCACCGCGCACCGAGCCAATGATCTGGTCGCTGTTTTTGTTCAGATAAATCCCGACCGCCACGCTGACCGCCAGCATTTTTGCCAGTGTTTTCAGAAATTGCACGATGCCATTGCTGCCAAATTTGTTTTTTGCGCCCTCAATCAAGGAAATCCGGTTCAGTTTGGGCAAGACCTTGTCGGGGGCAAAAACAAACGCTTTTTGAACGATCAGTGAAATAAGGGCCGCGATAAATGGCAGCAATAACAAGGGCGCAATTGCCAGTATGGCTTTGGTGAAAATGGCCAATAACATCTGGCCACCGCCTGGGCCAAGGATGATCGGTGCCAAAGTATCAGCGCGGCCAAAAAATGCGGTTAATGTTTCGGCACCGCTGGAAACGCCTTTGGCTCCGGTGAAATAGAGCGCCACAAGCAGGCCCAGATAAGCGGCAGCGGCCGAGACATCCATGGATTTGGCGATGTCACCCTTTTTGCGCGCATTTTCAATTTTTTGTGGCGTGGCCTCATGGGTTTTTTCTTGGGATTCGTCGTCTTTGCTCATCAGGGCATGCCAAGCGGATCAAACAGAACCGTATCAAGCCGGTCATTCCAGACAGTCAGAATAACAGGTGCCGACAATAACAACAGCAGCAACGCCCCGGCGGTGATCGCTGGCGCGCCAATAAAGGCAACCATTAAGGCGGGCATGGCGCGGTTGATCGCCCCCAAAGCAAGGTTATAGGCCAATGCCGCAATCACAAATGGCGCTGCCAGTGAAAATGCAAACTGAAATGCAGCTGCGGAACGCGCGATGCCCCATTCTGCAATATCCCCCGCCACAGGAATGGTGCCCAACGGCAGAATTTCATAAGAAGAGGCAATCGCCATTGCCGCTTTGATATGCAGGCCTGTGACCAACGCCAAAGTCATTGCAGACATGACCAAAATATTACCAATGGCGGGCATCGGGTCAGGGGTGACCGAAGGACCGGCAAGCTGGCTGATGGAAATGGATTGGGCGGCAATTGACCCGGCAAGCTGCAATGCCATCACGATTAGTCGCACCGAAATGCCAATGAGAAACCCGATTCCGGCCTCTATAATCACCAACCCTGCAAGGTTGGAAAGCTGATCGGGGATCAATGGTAAGCTCTGCTGCACCATCGGCCAGACCACCAGTGTAAATGCCACTGAGGCCAGCAGGCGCACCCGCACAGGAATGGCTTGCTCACCAAAGGCCGGAAACAGCGAAATCGCGGCTGTGACCCGCACAAATACCAGCATCATCGCGTTGAGGCTCAGGCTTGAAATCTCAAGTATTTGGGCCAGCCCCTCCAGCATCAGGCCATGCCAACCAAGGCGGGCTGGGCGTTGGAGCCAACTTCCTCGAACGAGAAAACCGGATTTCGGATGCCTTTGGCCGACAGAACCGTATGCACAAACCGCCGCCGCCGCGCTGATGTTACCACCGCCGGATAGCGGCCTTTTTCGCCCGCATCGGAAACCTTTTCGGCAATGGAATTTGCAAGGCGGTTGAACTCATTTGGCGGCAGGGCAATATCCATTGCGCCTTGCGGGCCTTCCATCTGGTGTTGCTGGAACAATGCCTCCCATTCGGGGGCAAGCTGCACCAATGGCAAGGCGCCGTCCGGTTCTTGCATGTCGGAAATCAGCTGAAAGCCCAGCCGCTGGCGCACATATTCGGTCAGAGGCTCGATGCCCTGAATATTGCCTTGGGCCTCGGCGATGGCCTCCATGATCAGGGGTAGATTTCGGATCGAAACCTGTTCTTCAAGCAGCAAGCGCAGCACCGATTGCAGCAGGTCTATCGGCACTTTGTCGGGGACAAATTCATCCAATATTCGCCGATTGGCGGCGGCGCGGCCTGAATCCGATACGGCAACAAATTCGTCCAGCAATTTACGCAAGGTCCGACGGTTAAACAGCCGACCAAAGTTCTGTTTTAATACCTCCAGCAAATGGGTGGCGACAACTTCGGTTGGGGTAACAACCGACAGGCCCCGCAAGGCTGCTTCTTCTTGGTCATTTGGGTCGATCCAGCGGGCGGGGGCGCCATAAACCGGTTCGGCCACGTCACTGCCCTCCATCGGCAGGCCGGTGCCCTCGGTTAGCAATACCAGCACACGGCCGACTTGGACTTCGGAGCGCGCGGCTTCAACCCCCTGAATGCGGATAACATAGGTATCATCGGGCAAAAGGGCTGAATCTGTCAGGCGGATTTCGGGGATGATCACGCCAAATTGGGCTGCGATATGATTGCGCATATTCAAAATGCGGGTGTCCAGCCCTGTGGCCTCGTCCATCACGGTGGAAACCAGATTATTGGCAAATTCCAGATGGATTTCATCCAAATCTAGCATATCGCCAAGGGTTTTTTGCGGGGCGGTTTTGACCTTTTCAACCGATGTAGAGCGGACTTTTTCCGCAGCCTCGATGGCTTTGCGTTTGAATGCAAAAAATGCTGCGCCGCCCAGCACACCCGCGCCCATCAAAAACGGCACCAATGGTAAGCCTGGCACCAGAGCAAACACGGCCAGCAGGCCGGCAACGGTGGCCAAGGCCTCAGGATGGGCAGTAAGCTGTTGGGAAAGGGCTTTGTCAGTGGAGCCAATGACGCCGCCTTTGGAGAGCAAAAGTGCGGTAGCGATTGAGATAATCACCGCAGGAAACTGGGTTACAAGCCCATCGCCAACGGTTAAAATCGCATAGGTTTCAAAGGCTTGGCCAGCGGGCAATCCATGCACAAATATGCCGATGATCAGGCCCATCAGCAGGTTAAGCAGGGTGATCAGCAAGCCAGCGATTGCATCGCCCTTAACGAATTTGGATGCCCCATCTAATGAGCCAAAAAACGTGGTTTCTTCTTGTTCGGTTTTGCGGCGCTTTTTGGCTTCTTCGTGGTCAATGGCACCCGCTGCCATGTCGCTGTCAATGGCCAGTTGTTTGCCCGGCATGCCGTCCAGCGCAAAGCGTGCGCCAACCTCAGCCATGCGGCCAGCGCCCTTGGTGATGACGATGAAATTCACGATTAGCAATACGCCAAACACCACCAGCCCCAGATAAACCGAGCCGCCCATAATGAACATCGCGAACCCCTCAATCACGTCGCCAGCCGCACCGGTGCCGGTATGGCCCTGACCGATGATCAACTTGGTAGAGGACACATTCAGCGACAGACGCAGCATCAAGCTGGCCAGCAAGATGGTTGGAAAAGCCGAGAATTCCAGCGGGCGGGCAATAAAAAGCGTGATGGTGAATATCAGGATCGAAATAGCAAAACTGGCGGCCAGACCAATATCCAGCACTGCGGCGGGCATGGGCAGGATCATCATGACAATGATGG
Source organism: Rhodobacterales bacterium (assembly GCA_003228875.1). Classification (GTDB taxonomy): domain Bacteria; phylum Pseudomonadota; class Alphaproteobacteria; order Rhodobacterales; family Rhodobacteraceae; genus UBA3077. Next base: position 5,038 of record QIGK01000028.1, on the reverse strand, counting down.
AGATCAGCGCAATGCTAAGCAGCACGGTTGGTTGGTAAAGCGTTGAAATTGTTAGCTTTGGCATTGAAAATCCTTAAAATAATGCGCCGTTGGTGCCGGTCAACAGCGACACTGTTGCGCCGCCAAGCATGCCTGATGCCAGTGACCCCATCACGGCAGGCACCCTGTTATTTTCAACCGGAGCCTCCCTATTTTGTGACGAAAACGGAGAACCGGCGGCCATGGGCGGCCCTGATAAAAAAGCGTGCCGCACATCGGGAAAACGGGTGGTCATCACGGTTGGCAATACCAGCGGTGCATCGGGCATGTCGCCCAAGGTGGCGCGGATACGGTCAAATCTGGCACGGTATCGGCTGGCATAGACCTCGGTTCGGGAATGGTATTTGCCAGCGGCGATGGTCCAGTCTGGGTTTTCGCCGTATAATTCGGAAAGGAATCGGGCCGCATAGCGAGCATTGGCCATGGGATCAAACATTTCCTCAATGCTGTCAAAATTCTGATAGTGCCATTTATAATTGATCTGGAAACAGCCGACATCAAAAGACCGCGCGCCTGCGTCGAATTTTTTCTGCACATAAGCCATGGCCTCAGCGCGGGTATCAAACCAGAAACCGACACCCTCCATGTTGACAGTCCATGGCCATGGCTGCAATTTTCCGCCCCTTGAGCGTCCGGTTTCCGTTAGGGTGATTGTGTAAAGCACATCGGCGGGAATGTCGCGTTCCGTCGCGGCCACAGCGCTGGAGGCATCACAAATGGCGGATATTTCGCTGGGTTCGCCAAGCGCGGGGCTGGCGAGCAAAAGTAGCAGGCAGATTTTGCCGTATTTCAAAACCATTTGCGGATTCTCCGGTTTGGTGGGGCTGGTTTACGGACAGTTGGTTACCAAGTCGTGAGCAGCATCAATTATTTCAAATTTTAGCTGGCCCACCCAAAGCATCTGAATTATGTCAGACCCATGAACCACCCGTTGTTGCAATCCGTCTTTGGCTTTCCAAAATTCCGCCTCGGTCAGGAGGAAGTCGTGGCCGCGATTGATGCGGGCAAGGATGTGTTGACCATCCTGCCAACCGGCGGTGGTAAATCGCTTTGCTTTCAATTGCCGGCCTTGTCGCGAGATGGGGTGACGGTGGTAATATCGCCATTGATTGCCCTGATGCGCGATCAGGTTTCCAGCCTTCAGGCGGCAGGGGTTGCGGCGGGGGCGTTGACTTCGGGAAATACCGAAGAAGAAACCAACCAAGTGTTTGACCAGTTAGAGGCCGGAGAGCTGAAATTGCTGTATATGGCGCCTGAACGGTTGGCGAATATGGGCACTCAAAACATGCTATCGCGTATCAATGTAAGCCTGTTAGCGGTCGATGAGGCCCATTGTGTTTCGCAATGGGGCCATGATTTTCGGCCGGATTATCTGAAAATAGGGGCGTTGCGGGCGCGGCTGAACAATGTGCAAACCATTGCGCTGACCGCCACCGCAGACGAGGACACCCGTGCAGAAATCATCAGCAAATTATTTGATAAACCGCCGCAGGTATTTCTGGGCGGGTTTGATCGACCCAATCTGACTTTGTGTTTTGAACCCAAAAACGGCCCTCGACAACAGGTGTTAAAATATGTGGCCGCGCGCAAGGGCGCGCCGGGGATTATTTATTGCTCCAGCCGCAATAAAACCGAACAACTGGCGGCAGCTTTGAGGGCAGAGGGCCACACGGCGCTGGCCTATCACGCGGGTTTGGATGCGGAGGTCCGCCGCGAGGCGGAGTATCAATTCAAAACTCGCGACGGGCTGGTGATGTGCGCCACCATCGCGTTTGGCATGGGCGTGGATAAACCCGATATCCGGTTTGTGCTGCATGCTGATCTACCCAAGTCGATTGAAAGCTATTATCAGGAAGTCGGGCGCGCGGGGCGCGATGGTGCGCCTGCTGAAACCCTGACGCTTTATGGGGCGGATGATATCCGGTTGCGCCGCGTGCAAATTGATGAAGGCCTTGCGCCAAAAGAGCGCAAAGAGGCTGATCACGGGCGGCTGAACGCTCTGCTGGGGCTAGCCGAAGCGCTGGTTTGTCGACGGCAGGTATTGCTGGGCTATTTTGGCGAGGAATATACGGGAGGCTGTGGCAATTGTGATACCTGCCTGAACCCGCCGGAAATATTTGACGGCACCACGGCAGTGCGAAAAGCGCTTTCAGCGATGTTACGCACCGACGAGCGGTTTGGCGCGGGGCATTTGATTGATATTCTGGTAGGAAATCTGACGGATAAGGTCCGCCAGCGCGGCCATGACAGCTTGCCGACCTTTGCTGCTGGGGGCGAGTATTCCAAACCGCAATGGCAGGCGGTGTTTCGCCAGATGATGGGCCATGATCTGATCCGCCCTGATATGGAACGGTTTGGTGCGTTTCGCATGATGGAAAAAGCCCGCGCGATATTGCGGGGTGAACAAAAAATAGACCTGCGCCGTGATACCATCACCAAAGCCGCCAAAACCCCTGAACGCAGCCGCGCTGTGGCTTTGGTCGGGGAAGAGGACGAAGCCCTGTTTTCAGCGCTGCGCGGTAAACGCCGTGAATTGGCCGAAGCCGCCCGCGCGCCTGCTTATGTGATTTTCAATGATCGGACCTTGGCCGAAATGGCCGCCAAACAGCCGCGCACGCTGGATGAATTTGCTCAGCTTTCTGGGGTTGGTGCTAAAAAGCTGGAAAGTTTTGGCAAGATTTTCCTTGAGATAATAAATTCCACGCCGCAGCCTGAGGTTCACCCAGTGCGGCGCAAACTGGCGCTTAGCGGCAAGGGTGATATGTTTGACCAGTTGCTTGAAGCACAAGTGGCGCTGGCACGCGGTGAATTTGGCAATGACAAACATCTGAGTTGTTCTAATGCTACGTTGGCAAAAATTGTGAAGCAGTCCCCACGAGATCTGGTAGCGTTGGAAAATATCGCTGGCATGGGGACGCAAAAATCCAAGCGGTTTGGTGCGACGTTTTTGGAGATTTTGGCGGGCGAATAAAGGCCGGACCATCCCCTAAAAATTAGTGGTATTCATGCCTAGGATTTTTAATGCCAAAGGGAATTTTGAGTGGGGAACAAACGGCACAGCGACGCGCAGATCACAAAACCAATAGGCTGGACAAGCTGATGCCTTGACCCTACATTTCGGAAGTGTAATGGTGGAGGTTTACCTTAATTCTATCCTTAAAGGGCAACATGTTTCAATTGTCAGCCATGTATACTTTGCTTGCTACTTTCCCTATGTTCATCGCAATTGCTTATGATCGAATGTATGGAAGTGGTAATCACTGGTTTTTATTTGATACGCGCCTAGATCAGATATTCCAGTATTTTGGATTTATGACAATCGCAATTGTATCAGCCCCACTGGCAGCTGCGCTTTTCTGGTCTTTGGTTACGAAGGGTGCGCGAGATAATACCATTGTAGGTATATTTTTCATCATCTGTATCGTAGTATCAAGCTTCTTTACCCTTATGGTATTGGACTAGATATAAGATAGTCTCGTCTTAACGTTGAGGGGTGATCTGGTTTTTAAGCTGTCAGAAAATATTGTAATTGAATCCTACATTTTTCAGAATCAAATTATAATGTGACCTTGATGCGGAATTGTGCCGGTTCTCTTGCCGTTGTTGACGCGAAATATTGATGCTACCGGAAAAGGGAGCATGCTTGGTTGGTCCGACGTTATGAAGCAATTATATTATGGTAATTTTCCTATTTGATTTTTGGGCTGTATAACGAGCTAGGATTTACCGGATTGGCTTTGACGTTAATCAAAAACACAAAGCCAAAGCCGAGCGAAGCGAGGCCATGCCCAACCGCAGGGCGGGAGGGTTAGTTTCGCAATCGCGTGCTGCCGCCTGAGCTGTCGGAAATATCGGTTTGGGATGGCGCGCCAAATGCGTTGACGGCCCCGCCAGACGAAGCGTTTGATTCCAGCACTTCTTGGGCAAACACTTTTGTTGATGCACCGCTGGAGCAGGATACTTTGACAGCCTTGCAAGCCAGTTCTTTTGTATCAACATTGGCACCGCTTGATACCGTCAAGCCCAGATACCTGCAATTTCCTGAAACAGTAATTCTGGAACCGGAGGCGGCGCTGAAGTCAACTATTTTGCTTGTTAGCCCTTCTATTTCCAGCGCCGCGCCACTGGCGGCAGAGCCTGAAAAATCGTCTTCAAACTGTCTGGAAACATGTGCATCAACCCCCGAGCTGATCGAAATATCGCGCAAAACGGGCAAGGTGATGGTTAGGATAATCTTGGAATTTGGGCCAAACAGAAAGTCGCGAAAGCTGCTTTTGCGGGTTGCATAAAGCGTTTGGCCGCGCAGCTCTATGTTAAGCATACTAACATTCAAGGATAAGTCAAAGAGATTTTGTTTATCTTGGCTTGCATGTTGGTTAGCATCAGCCCAAAGTTCCAAGGAAATGGCAACCAAAGGACATATCGTGGACAGCACAAAACAAATGGTTTCAACCGAGTGGCTGGAAGCGCATTTAATGGCGCCTGATTTGCGGATTATTGATGCGAGCTGGCATATGCCCGCCGAAAATCGCAATGCGCGGGCAGAATATGAAGCCTGTCATATCGCCGGAGCGCGGTATTTTGATATTGATGATATTGCGGACGGACGCTCGGAACTGCCGCATATGGCCCCGCCTGCGGAAAAATTTGTCAGCCGGATGCGGGCGATGGGCATTGGCGATGGGCACCGCGTGGTTATTTATGACAGTGCTGGTTTATTTTCGGCGGCGCGGGTGTGGTGGATGTTTCGTTTATTTGGCAAAACTGACGTGGTGGTGCTGGACGGGGGCCTGAAAAAATGGCTGGCAGAGGGCCGTCCGACCGAGGATATGCCGCCAATTTTGCGCGACCGACATTTCACCGCAAGGCGCGATGCCAATTTGGTGCGGGATGTTACGCAAGTGGCGGCGAGTTCTAAACTTGGCGATGCGCAGATCATTGATGCGCGATCCCCGGGAAGGGTCACCGGCGCAGAGCCGGACCCAAGGCCGGGCATGCG
>QIGK01000031.1 GCA_003228875.1 Rhodobacterales bacterium | reverse complement strand
CGCGTGTATGAACATCGAACCCACGCAACAAAGGGATTTACCCAGAAATACAACGTAACCATGCTGGTATATTTTGAACAGTTTGATGACCCCGAAAACGCCATCAAGCGAGAGAAAAATATCAAAGGCTGGCCACGAAAATGGAAGCTGAAATTGATTGAGAAAGAAAACCCGGGATGGCTGGATTTATGGCCCGAAATAGTGAAGTGAGCGAAACCCTGTCATACCCGCGCCCGACGCGGGCATGCAGCGGTTTGAAACATCGGAATGGATGCCAAGATCAAGTCTTGGCATGACAGCTATAAAGAATGGAAGAGAAACAAAATGCTTAACATAAAAAACCTGAAAGCCTCGCTTGAGGAAGAAGACAAACAAATCCTGAAAGGGGTTGATCTGACCATCAATGCCGGTGAGGTTCACGCGATTATGGGGCCAAATGGATCGGGAAAATCAACAACTTCTTACGTGGTTGCTGGCAAGGGCGGTTATGTGGTTGACGAAGGTTCGGTAACGCTCGACGGTCAAGACCTGCTGAATATGGAACCAGATGAGCGCGCCGCTGCTGGCTTGTTTCTGGCCTTTCAATACCCCGTAGAAATTCCGGGTGTTGGCAATATGACCTTCCTTCGAACCGCTGTTAACAGCCAGCGCAAAGCGCGCGGTGAAGAAGAATTAAACGCGGCTGCGTTCCTCAAACTGGTGCGCGAAAAGGCCAAGGCGTTGAAGATTGACGCTGAAATGCTGAAACGTCCGGTTAATGTGGGTTTTTCGGGCGGTGAGAAAAAGCGTAATGAAATCCTGCAAATGGCCATGCTCGAACCCAAAATGTGTATTCTGGACGAGACAGACTCTGGCCTTGATGTAGACGCCATGAAACTGGTGGCTGAGGGTGTTAATGCGCTGCGCGACGGCAAGCGCTCATTCCTTGTGATCACCCATTATCAACGCTTACTGGACCATATCAAACCGGATTTTGTCCATATCATGTCTGACGGTAAAATCGTCAAATCCGGCGGGCCGGAATTGGCGTTGGAGGTCGAAAATAACGGCTATGCTGATCTGTTGAACGAGGTGGCCTAATGGCGGTTCTCGCACAGAATACCGAACCGATGCTGGCGGGATTTTCTCCGGCTCCGGTTTCTGGTTGGGCGAATGACGCGCGCGTCGCGGCATTGGCGAACCTCAATAAAACAGGCGCGCCTATGCGACGCGACGAATATTGGAAATTTACAAATCCTTCCACCTTGCTGTCTGAAAACCCTGAAGCGGCGATATTAGGCAGTGATGAATCACCGGTTTTTGACAGTTTTGACAAGTTACTGATCGTGTTCAAAGACGGGATTTATCAGCCTGATCTTTCTGATGATCTGACTGGAAAAAATCTTGAAATCCAGACGCTTGGTGATGCCATGGCCACTGATATTCACTGGGCTAAAGAAATATTTGGCGTGTTGGAAAGCCGTGGTCAATTGCCTGTTGCGCGCCCTTTTGCAGCGCTTAACACAGCGGTGGCTGAACAAGGTTTTGTGCTGCGCGCCACCGGCAAAGTCACCAAACCGGTGGCGTTTCGTTATATTCGCAGTGCTGAAAACGCAAAAGCCATGATCCATCATGTTATCAAGCTTGATGCGGGGGCTGAATTGACGGTTTTTGAAAGCGGCGCCGGCGCTGCTCGGATCAATACCTGTATGGAAATTGACGTGGCCTGCAATGCCAGTTTTCATCATATCCGCGCGCAGGGCCGCGACCATGAACGCCAAGCCATCACCCATATGTTCGGGGTTTTGGGTAAGGAAAGCATTTTCCGGTCTTTTACGCTGACTGTGAACGGATTAATGACCCGCAATGAGGCGGTGCTGGAATTTACCGGTGATGATGCCAAAGCCACAGTGGCAGGGGCTTGTGTCGGCGATGGTACCTTTCACCACGATGACACTATTTTTGTAACCCATGACGCGGTAAATTGCGAAAGCCGCCAGGTGTTCAAAAAAGTATTGCGCAACGGCGCCATTGGGGTTTTTCAGGGCAAAATTCTGGTTAAGGCCGATGCTCAGAAAACCGATGGCTATCAGATTTCGCAAGCCTTGCTAATTGATGATGACGCGGTTTTTCTAGCAAAACCCGAATTGGAAATTTATGCGGATGATGTGATTTGCTCACACGGGTCTACTTGTGGCGCAACCGACGAAAACGCAATGTTTTACCTGATGTCGCGTGGCATAGCCAAAAAACAGGCCCAAGATCTTCTTGTGCTTGCTTTCCTTGACGAAGCCATCCAAGAAGTTGACAATGCGGCCTTAGCAGATGAAATCCGAGGTCGGCTAGCCGGATGGACTGAAAGGCACAGGTAATGACATTATACAGCGAAATTCTTCGAGCATATCGCGGGTTTGGTGCATCAATGCACCGTCAACTGGCGCAAAACCCGCGTGAAGAAAAGCTACTTTTATACGTTGTTCTTGCGTCGTTACTGGGGTTTGTGGCACGCGTCCCCGGCATGATAGATGCTGCGCGCAACTCTACCAACGAAGAAATTACCATCGCCAACCTTGTTGGTTCGAATTTTGTCACTACGTTTTTCTTTGGGTTGATCATGCTGTATATCATTGCATCTGTCTCCCATTTGATCGCCAAAATTTTCAAAGGAGCAGGCACATTTAAGAAAGCGCGGCTGGCATTGTTTTGGGCAGCGCTGGTGATTGCGCCGTTATATTTGGTTGTGGTTGCTTTACGGGTGGTCATAACCGCGCCGGATTTCGTGATGCTGAGCAATTTGGCCATCGGATTGTTGTTTGTCTTTTGTTGGGGAACTTGCCTCAGCATTGTCGAGAAATTTGAAGGTGTATTTTTGACATCACTTTCAATTGTTACTATTTTCGGGCTGATAATGTTTGGAATTCGGTTATTGGTTTTGCTTTAGAAACCATAGGGGCACGATATGGACAAAAAAGATTTTCTGAATGACCGGCTTGAAAACGAGCGCGAAGACAGCTTTACCGTTGGGTCCAGCACCTATCAAGTGTCTAATTCTTCGCTGTATCGCCGCGTTGTGGATTCCTGGTCTGATATGCGTAAAGCGACTCGCAGATTAATTGACGAAAACCCGTCTGAGTCGCGATTATTATTTTATATCTTGATGTCCGATCTGGTGTTTTTCCTTTCATGGTCATTAAAAGCGGTTGTGTCACCAACCGAGAATGCCAGCAATTTTCTGCCCACCGATGTCGGGCTTTGGCTGGTTGTGGCTCTGTTTGCCCGGACCGGCGTTGTTTATTTGTTTTCGATGGTGCTGGGTGCCACAATGCAGATTTTCGGCGGAGCAGGAAGCTGGAAAGACACGCGGGCCGCCGTTTTTTGGGGCTGCTTTGTTGCCGCGCCATTTGGATTGTTTTTTGCGCTGATAACCGTGGCTTTTGCCTCGCTTGAATCCTTGCTCCCTTTTCTTGGTAGCGATCTAATCTCGCAAGCCCCGTATTGGTTAAGCTTGATCCCTTTTGTGTGGTTTATTTCTGCCGGTTTGGCAGAGGCCCATAAATTTCGCCTTATTGCGCCGATATTTGGCACCATGACTTTAATCACCATGGTGCTTTGGGTATTGTTTTTGTATCTCGGCGCGATTGGTACGTTTAACCTCAGCTAAGGTTTTTGAAATGTATGATGTGAATGAAATCCGCAAGGATTTCCCTATTTTGGCGCGCAGTGTTAATGGCAAACCGCTGGTTTATCTGGACAGCGGTGCGTCAGCGCAAAAACCACAAGTGGTGATTGACGCGGTGACGCGCGGTTATGCGGAAGAATATGCAAATGTGCATCGTGGGCTGCATTTCTTGTCAAACCTTGCCACCGACAAATATGAGGCGGTGCGCGGGAAAACTCAGACTTTCCTGAATGCCTCGTCTGAATCCGAAATTCTATTCACCAGCGGCTCAACGGAGGGGCTGAACCTTGTTTCTTATGGCTGGGCTGTTCCCAACCTTAAAGCAGGCGATGAAATCATCTTGTCTGTGATGGAACACCACGCCAACATAGTGCCATGGCATTTCCTGCGCGAACGCATGGGGGTGGTGCTAAAATGGGTCAAGACCGATGCAAATGGCAGTCTTGATTCGCAAGCGGTGATCGATGCGATAACTGACAAGACCAAGCTGATCGCGATCACCCATATGTCAAATGTGCTTGGCACGGTTGTTGATGTGAAAACCATCTGCCATGCGGCGCGCGAACGAGGGGTTGCCACCTGTATTGATGGCTCTCAAGCGACGGTGCATATGCCGGTTGATGTGGCGGATATCGGCTGTGATTTTTATGCCATTACCGGTCATAAACTTTATGGCCCGACCGCTTCGGGGGCAATGTTTATTCGCGCGGAACGCATGGCTGAAATGCAGCCCTTTATGGGCGGCGGTGACATGATCCGCGATGTATCACGCGACATGATCACTTATAATGACCCGCCCCATAAATTTGAGGCAGGCACGCCTGGCATTGTCCAGATGATCGGCTTTGGTGTAGCGTTGGATTATATGATGGATATCGGCATGGAAAATATTGCCATCCATGAAAAAGCCTTGTTTGAATATGCTGACAAAAAACTATCAGGGCTTAACTGGCTGAATATCCAAGGCAATGCAGCGGGCAAAGGTGCGATTTTTTCGTTCACCATGGCGGGTGGCGCGCACCCGCATGATATTTCAACCATTGTTGATCAAAAAGGCATCGCGGTGCGGGCAGGGCATCATTGCGCGCAGCCCTTGATGGACCATTTGGGGGTTACGGCCACCTGTCGGGCGTCATTTGGTATGTATAACACGCTGAACGAGGTTGATAAGTTGGTTGAAGCCTTGGAATTATGCCACGAGTTATTAGGGTAATGGCGGGCTGAAGCCCACCCTACACCCTAGTTTACTTCCGCGACAATACTCGTAGGGCGGGCTTCAGCCCGCCACTATTGCACCGGTTCCAATACCGTAATTCCCACAGAACCAGCCCTTGCCAGATCTGCATCCAGCGACATCGGAATATATTCACTGCGCCGCCAGATCACCGACAGATCATCATAATGTTTTGATAAAAAATTCCCGCTCTGGCCGGTGGAGGTGATGAAAACCGAATTATCCAGATCATCAAAATCGTACACTGCCCGAAATCCTGAGGCATTCACATTGGTAAAGGGTTCTGATCCGGTGCCTCGGGTGCGACCGCGCATTAAAGTATTATCCCCGCCTGAGGTTTCCTGCCAGATACTGGCCAGTGACGCCACAATTGGCACTTGGCCCAACGCTTTGTTTTCATGAAATGCTAAATGGGCATCACCCCAGCGCCAACGCTCAATATTATTGCCGTATTTGGCCACCAGCCACTGAATGGCATCATCCAGCGCGATTGAGGTTATTTGCTCACAACTCTCGATTTCTGCGGTGGGTTCTACGTCACACCATTGCGATGCTCCGTCAATATTGCGCAACACCCGCTCAATAAATAGCGGGTCAACCGCCGTCAGTTTTTCCGATAATTGCCCCAGATTGTCTTGAATAAGACGGCCCTGTAAGGCACGCACCCACGCTGCATAAATAAGCGGTTCGGGGTCATGCTGGCCCATTTCGCCATTCCATTTTGATAACAGCGCCAAGGCTTCGCGGCGGCGCGCACCGTGGGTTCCGGGATCAGCGTTTTGATCGCCAAACCAAAGATTGGCTCCCATAAGCGGCAATAACAATCGCGCCGAGACCGAAACAATATCGGTTTGAATAGCGATAAAACTGCTTTGGGTGTGGAACTGGCGTGCGTTTAGCAGGCTGGTGGCACGTTGAATGCGCTGAGTATCGCCCCAGTCAAAGCTGAAATTTTGCGGAAATTCCGCATCTGTGATTTGGTTGTTGGTGTTTACAACAATACCGCTTTCGGGGTTTGTAATGCTAGGGTTGCTGTCAAACGGATAATAACCTTGCCAGTCATTAATCTCCAGCCAACCTTGTGAGGGAATACGGCCTTGGGTTTCATGGGCAGGGTCTCGGCGCGGCACAGCGCCGGTGGTGACAATGGCAATATTGTCACGATCCGCCAGAATAACGTTGTTTGACGGGGTCACAATACTTGAAAGCGTCAGCTTGGCGGCCTCAACCGAATGGGCGGACATCAGGAAAATAAGGGATTCGATGGAACGGTCATTTTCGTCCAGCCCTGTCCAAGCCAGCGAAATCTCGTGGCCGGGGCTGCGCAGGCTGGCAATGCCAAAGTTATCCCCGGGAATAATAGGCCCGTGCTTGGACCAGCGAAGCTGCCGCGTCACGGGGGCCTCATCAGCAATTTCAATTACGGTGCTTCGGGTTTTAAATTCAATCGCACCATCTTCGGTCAGGTATTCGCCTTGATTCTGCGGGTTCAAGCGCTCCAGATACAGGTCCTGATCATCCAGATAGCTGGCGGTTAGCCCCCAGCCCAAATCCTCATTGCGCCCGATTAATACTGCTGGAATCCCGGGAATAGTCGCGCCTATGACACCGCCATTTTCCAATTCCAGCCGTGCAAGCATCCAGATACCGGGGGCGGTCAGGCCCATATGCGGGTCGGTTGCCATCAATGTAGCCCCACTAGCCGAACGGCTGCCAAGTGCGGCCCAAGCGTTTGATGCGCCAGCAAGACTAACCGGTTTAAGCGGCGAAAACCGGTCATTTGAAATGGCTTGCGCGGTTAAATATTCACTGTCGGGAAACAGGCCGGCAAATTCCGGCACCGCCATCATCGCAGCACCCGGCGTGTCGGGCAATATATCCTGAATGCGATTATCTGGTATGCGAAAAGATAGCTGGGCGCGCAAAACTTCTTTGGCGGCTTTGTCGGTTTGTTGCAACGCCATCAATTTGATCAATGCGATACTATCTGCGGGTGTCCACGGGGCAATGGCGTTAGAATACAGGAAAAATTCCGGTGCGCCCCGCCCCAGCGCCTGTTCGCGGGTAATATCCACCCAAGCGTTAATGCCAGCAGAATAGGCGTTCAGCAATGCCAGTGTTTCAGAGGTTTGAAAGGCAACGGCGCGCTGTGAAATCCCGTAAATATCGAGGCTGCGCATCAGCTCATCGGTGGCGAGCGACTCTCTGCCGAACATTTCGGATAAGCGCCCTTGCGCGGTGCGCCGCATCAATTCCATCTGCCACAAACGGTCTTGGGCATGGGCAAAGCCTAGGCCAAACAAAACATCCGCGTCGTTTTCACCAAAAATATGCGGAATGGCATAAGAATCGCGCACGATCTCAACCCGCTCTGAAATTTCTGGCCGGACATGGGTGGCGGAATATTCCGGCAAGGAACGGGAAGCAAAATAGTAAATAAAACCGGCAATCAATGCCAGAATCAGCAGTGAACCGATAAACCCAGCCAGAATCCAGCGAAACGCTTTTGTCATGTTATGTTTGTCCTGCCTACTTGACGCTTTGCAGATAGCAGGCCAAACAGAAAGGGGCAACGCGGCATTTGGTTTAAGGAGATTATCGTGGCAAAACTTGCATTTTTAGGTCTGGGTGTGATGGGTTTTCCCATGGCGGGGCATTTGGCGGCAAAAGGCCATGATGTCTGTGTTTATAACCGCACAATCGCCAAGGCAAAAGCTTGGGTGGATCAACATGGCGGCAGTTTTGCTGTGACCCCTGCACAAGCCGCAAAAGGCTGTGAAATTGTTTTTGCCTGTGTGGGCAATGACGCAGATTTACGCTCAATCACCCTGGATAAAAACGGCGCATTCGCGGCTATGGAAAAGGGTGGTATATTTGTTGATCATACCACCGCATCCGCCAATATTGCTCGCGAATTATACGCGGCGGCTGGTAAGGCAAGTTTTGATTTTATCGACGCGCCTGTGTCTGGCGGCCAGCTTGGCGCTGAAAACGGTGTTCTAACCGTAATGTGTGGCGGTGATTCCACCCCTTATGGTCAGGTAGAACCGGTAATTGCGGCTTTTGCCAAATCTTGCAAATTGATGGGGGATAGCGGCGCAGGACAGCTAACCAAAATGGTTAATCAGATTTGTATTGCTGGCCTGATGCAGGGACTATCCGAAGGCTTACATTTTGCTGACAAAGCCGGGCTGGATGTGGAACGCGTGGTTGAGGTGATTTCCAAAGGTGCAGCAGGAAGCTGGCAGATGGAAAATCGCTATAAAACCATGATTACCGATGAATTCGATTTTGGTTTCGCCGTGGATTGGATGCGTAAAGACTTGTCAATTTGTCTGGACGAGGCAAACGGCAATGGTGCCAGCCTGCCCGGAACCGCGCAGATCGACCAGTATTACAAAGACGTGCAAAACATGGGCGGCCAACGCTGGGATACCTCCAGCTTGATCAGAAGATTACGAAAACTAGATAGCTAATGCGTAGGGTGGGTGCTTGCACCCACCGTTACCGAATTAGCCGCGAATATTTGGCACCCTCAAGGCTGGCCCCAACAATCAAACCTTGTTGGCCAAACACAATGCCCAGAATTGGTCTGTTTGAAGTCACGGAAGATATGCCAAAATTGGCTCCTTCGCTCTGCGCAACAAATTCAGCGTTTAACCCGACTTGAAACCCGTCACTGGTGCGGAAATTCAACAATGCCTCACTGGTCAGGAAAAACAAAACCTGCGTGGATTGTTGCGCCCCGACCTGCAAGCCAAATGAAGCAGAGGCAAAGGAAAAGTAATCAACCGTTGCGTTGCCAATTCGCAAAGCGCCCTCGCCATAAGACCCTGCCAGAAATAACCCTGCCTTGGTGATATTTGGAATGACCAGCACACCCACCGCGTCTCTTGCAAAAGCTTCTGATCCGGCAAAAGTTGAATACATTTCTTGTAATGCCGCATCAACATGGGCATCAATCTGATCTGCTGTTCCGGTTACGGAACCATCCCTTGCGCAGCCTGCAAGGACTGCGCCGCCTGCAATTGTTGTGGTGGCAATGAATCTGCGTCGGGTGAATGTTTTCATCTTGCTGCTCCTGAAGGCCTGATTCCCAGTCTTGGGCTGGATCGCCGAACTTTACCATATATTCCACAAACCTGCCATAAGACCACAAAATATAGGCGCAAATTGGCCTATTTTTCAACCAATAGTCGCGCAACCTGAGGGGCGAAATAGGTTAAAATACCGTCACATCCAGCGCGCTTAAACGCCAGCAATGATTCCAACATGGCTTTTTCTTGATCAATCCAGCCATTTTGCCCTGCTGCGGCAATCATCGCGTATTCTCCTGATACTTGATAGGCAAAAACCGGAATATTAAATTCACTTTTGACCCGCTGGCAAATATCCAGATAGGGCATTCCGGGTTTGACCATCACCATATCGGCGCCCTCGGAAATATCCCGCGCCACCTCGCGTAGGGCCTCGTCTGAATTAGCCGGATCAATCTGATAGGTTTTTTTATCACCCTTAAGCGCGCTGCTGGCACCGACCGCATCGCGAAAAGGTCCATAAAATGCGCTGGCAAATTTTGCAGAATAAGACATGATGATCACATCAGTAAAATCATTGGCCTCCAATGCTTGGCGAATGATGCCAATACGCCCGTCCATCATATCGGACGGCCCTAAAATATCCGCACCGGATTCGGCCTGCACTAAGGCTTGTTTTTCCAACACCATCAAGGTTTCGTCGTTCAAAACAACGCCATCTCGCACTAACCCGTCATGGCCATCGGAGTTATACGGGTCAAGCGCCACATCCAGCATGATGCCAATATTTGGCACCGCTGCCTTGATAGCACGGGTGGCGCGGTTTACCAGATTATCGGGGTTGAAGGCCTCAGAACAATCGGGGTTTTTATCTTTGGCCTCGGTATAGGGGAACAGAGCAATGCAAGGAATGCCAAGGGCCGCGGCCTCATTTGCAGCTTTGATAGCCTCGTCAATTGACAGCCGGTTCACCCCGGGCATGGATGCAATCGGTTCCACTATGCCATTGCCTTCACGCACAAATATTGGCCAGATCAAATCATCGACAGCCAAAGAATTTTCGCAAACCATATCGCGCAGCCAGTCGGTGCGGCGCAGGCGACGGGACCGTGCTAGTGGGAAAGGGCTGGTAAGGATCGGCATGGTTTTGTCCTTTGGCTGGATATTTTGCATTTATGCCACGCCAGCGCGGAATCTCAAGCAAAATTACGGTTTTGCCTGTTGAAATCCAGAGGATAGAGGCTAGGTTAGCCGCAGGATTTCGGAGAACAACGTGCTAAGCTATGAACTGATTGAATTCACCAGTTTCTGGAGCATCTGGTATTGGATCGTGGTGGTGATCGCTTGGTCGATGACGGCCCATTGGACCATGGGCGTGCCATATGATGCGGTGATCAATGCCGACCGACATGGTGGTGTCTTTGCGGAGCAATGCGAAACGCTGGCCTATATCAATGCCCAACGGCTTGTGTATTATTTCGAAAAAGCCGGTGTGATTATTATAACAGTGGTCACATTTTTCCTGTCCGGGGTTGGCACCGCGGGATTTTATTTTGGCATCGAGTTTTTTCAAGCATTGTTTGTTTTACTATTGCCCCTAAGCCTGCCGGCAATTTTCAGCGTCAGGCTGGCCTTTCGATTGAAAAACCAACAGCCCGTTGGCGCGGATTTACGGAAAATTCTATATCGCCGTCGGTTATGGAATCAGGTGATCGGGATGTTTGCAATTATCGGAGCAACCATCGTAGGTGTGCTGAATTCTTTAATAGCCAGTGGGCTGATACTGCAAAGCTAGGCTTGCCCAGCGAATGTGTGTGCGATAGGTGCAGCCCATGAAAACTAATCCTCTTGCAGTTGGAATAACCAAAACCGGTGGCGCGCCGTCCGGCTTTGATGCTTTGTTGTTAGCCCAGCTCACGGCGCGCGCTGACAAGGTGGTGATCTGTGTCTTGCGCGATGACAAACAACTCGCGGATATGCGCGAGGCGTTGCAGTTTTTTGCAGCGGATCTTCCGGTTTTTGCATTTCCGGCGTGGGATTGTCTGGCTTATGACCGGATTTCCCCCAATGCCGATATTTCCGCACAGCGAATGGCAACCTTGGCATTGCTGGCGGCTGGGTTCAGGCAAAAATCCGTGGTGCTGACCACCATAAATGCTGCAATGCAGCGGGTGCCAACCCGTGAGGTAGTGGCAGAAGCGGCTTTTACCGCCACAGTGGGCCAGCAAATCAACACTGATCGTCTGTTTGCGTTTTTGGAGCGCGCTGGGTTTAGCCGTGCTCCGACCGTTACGGAGCCCGGTGATTATGCGGTGCGCGGTGGCTTGATCGATATTTTCCCACCCGGTGATAGCGGACCAGTGCGGCTTGATTTGTTTGGTGATGTTCTGGACGGCGCGCGCCGTTTTGATCCGGGCTCGCAGCGCACCATTGAAAAGATCAACCGCGTTGAACTTGCACCAGTGTCCGAAGTTATTCTCGACAAAAATTCTATTCAGCGATTTCGAAGCAATTACCGACATGCTTTTGGTGCAGCAGGGCGCGACGATGCGCTTTATGATGCCGTTTCAGAGGGCCGAAAATATCAAGGCATGGAACACTGGTTGCCCTTTTTCTATGGCGCCATGGAAACCCTGTTTGACTATTTGCCCGACGCACCCATTGTGCTGACAGATCAAATCACCGCCATGTTAGATGCGCGCTGGCAGGCCATTTCCGAACAATACCAAACCCGGCTTGCCGCATTAGATGAAAAATCGCGCATGGCAAGCGTTTATAAACCTGTGCCGCCAGAACAGCTTTATCTGAATGAGGCCGGATTTGATGCCGCCATATCTGGCCGCGCCATTCGCCAGTTTTCACCACTGCCGCAACCCAGCGGCCCGATGGTTCTGGATGCAGGCGGGCGAGCAGGGCGAAATTTTGCAGCAGAGCGCCAGCAGGAAAATGTTAGCCTTTTCGGGGCGTTGGCGGATTACATCGCGCAACAGCGCAAAACCAGCCATGTTATCCTGACCAGCTATTCGGCGGGTGCCCGCGAACGTTTTAGCAGCTTGCTGGAGGATAGCGGCGTCGAAGGTCATAGAGATATTAACGGATTCAAGGAGCAGCCAAAAGGCAGCCTTAGCCTTGCTATTTGGGGGTTAGAGGCTGGTTTCACTGCTGATGGGCTGACGGCGATTTCTGAACAAGATATTTTGGGCGACCGCCTGATCCGCCCAACCCGTAAACGTCGCAAAGCAGAAAATTTTCTGACCGAAGCCCAATCGCTGACCCCCGGTGATTTGATTGTGCATATTGACCACGGTATTGGCCGTTATAAAGGTCTGGAAACCATATCGGCTGCTGGTGCGCCCCATGAATGTATCGCCTTGGAATATGCAGGCAACACGCGGCTGTATTTGCCTGTTGAAAATATCGAATTGCTGTCGCGATATGGCCATGATGAGGGCATGCTGGACAAGCTGGGCGGCGGCGCTTGGCAGGCCAAAAAAGCGGCCCTGAAACAGCGCATTCGCGATATGGCTGATAAGCTGATCCGCATTGCCGCAGAGCGCGCCCTACGCCAAGGCAAAATCCTTGAACCACCTGCCGAGCTATGGGCAGAATTCTGTGCCAGATTTCCGTATTCAGAAACCGACGACCAGCTAAACGCCATTGAGGACGTGTTGGAAGACATGGCATCAGGCCGCCCGATGGACCGCCTGATCTGCGGCGATGTTGGTTTTGGCAAAACCGAGGTCGCGATGCGCGCGGCGTTTGTGGCGATGATGTCTGGTATTCAGGTGGCCATCATCGCGCCAACAACCTTGCTGGCCCGCCAACATACCCAAAGCTTCAAAGACCGTTTTCGCGGCTTGCCAGTCAAGATACGCCAAATGTCGCGGTTTGTTTCCACAAAAGAAATGGCCGTGACCCGCGATATGATCTCACGCGGCACGGTGGATATTATCATTGGCACCCATGCGATTCTGGCTGAAAGCATTCGGTTTAACAACCTTGGTTTGGTGGTGATCGACGAGGAACAAAAATTTGGCGTCACCCATAAAGAGCGCCTCAAACAATTGCGATCCGAGGTGCATGTGCTGACCCTTTCAGCCACGCCTATTCCGCGCACTTTGCAACTTGCGCTTTCGGGCGTGCGTGAATTATCGCTGATCGGCACGCCGCCGGTCGACCGGCTGGCGATCCGCACTTATGTTTCGGAATTTGACCAAGTCACGGTGCGCGAGGCTCTGCTGCGCGAACATTATCGTGGCGGTCAGTCGTTTTATGTGGTGCCGCGCGTTAAAGACATTCCCGATATTGTTGATTTCTTGAAAGAACAGGTGCCCGAGGTCAAAGTTGTGGTTGCGCACGGCCAGATGCCTGCTGGTGAACTCGACGATAAAATGAACGCTTTTTATGATGGCCAGTATGATGTGTTGCTGGCGACAACCATAGTTGAGTCCGGCCTCGATATTCCTGCTGCCAACACGCTGATTGTGCATCGGGCTGATATGTTTGGCCTCGCACAACTTTACCAGATACGCGGGCGGGTAGGGCGCTCCAAAATTCGCGCTTATGCCTATTTCACCACCAAACCGCGTAAACCGTTGACCGCACAGGCCGAAAAACGTCTTAGGGTGCTGGGGTCACTGGATAGCTTGGGCGCTGGTTTCACCATTGCCTCACAGGATTTGGACATTCGCGGCGCGGGTAATATCCTGGGTGATGAGCAATCCGGCCAGGTGCGCGAAGTCGGGTATGAGTTGTATCAGGACATACTGGAGGAGGCGATTGCCTCAATGAAAGCCGGTGATCTTGAGGGGCTATCAGATGCCAATACGAGTTGGGCACCAACCATTAACCTTGGGGTTCCGGTGTTAATTCCCGATGATTACGTCAGTGATCTGGACGTGCGCCTTGGGCTTTATCGGCGACTTTCAGGCCTGACCAGCAAGGTAGAGCTGGAAGGTTTTGCAGCGGAATTGATTGATCGGTTTGGCAAACTACCTGTTGAAGTCACCACCTTGATGAACATCGTGCGTATCAAAAACGCTTGCAAAAAGGCTGGTATTGTAAAACTTGACGGTGGGCCAAAAGGCGCAACCATCCAGTTCTATAATGACAAATTTGCCAATCCTGCCGGTCTGGTTGATTTTATAAATGCCCAAAACGGCAAAGCCAAAGTGCGCGACAACAAGGTTGTGGTGCAGCGTGACTGGCCCAATGGTGCCGCTAAAATCAAAGGCGCGTTTGCTTTGGCTAAGGATCTGGCATCGCTGGCCCGGCAAGCTTCATAAGCAAATATCCAAGCGCGGAAAATACTGCAAAACCTGCAACGATTGGCAGGATATTGCCGTCATAGAGCTGACCAATGGGAATGCCAACTGCCACCGCTAATGATGTAGAAATTGCCCCGATCAATGCCGCGGCAACCCCCGCGACCTTGCTCATTGGCTCCATCGCCAACGCGTTGATATTGCCAAACAACAAACCGGTTGCGAAAAATACCAGCATGCCCCAAACCATAAAGGCAAACAGATTTTCAGCGGTCGGCATGATCAAAAGAATCAAAACATACAGTGATGACAGGATCGTAACAGCAATAAATGCGGTCTTTACGATGCGCCGCATGCCAACCTTGATGACAATTCTGGCGTTCACCAGCGCCGACCCTCCCATCACTAATGCAAGCGCCGCAAAATAAGCAGGAAAAGCCTCACCAACCTCAAAAATATCAACAAATATTTGCTGAGAGGTGCCGAGAAAGGCAATAAATCCGCCAAAAGAACAGGCCGCCGCCGCCGAGAAAATCATGGTTTGCCGGTTGGACAGCACGGTTTTGACCGAGCGCGCCAACCCGCGCCAACTGAATTTCTCGCGCATTTCAGCAGTATTTGTCTCCGGCTGCCTTATTGCCATCCAAAAAAACGCGATTATTGCAACTGCAATGAACAGGCCAAAAATCCCACGCCAGTTTGACACCAAAAGCACCACTTGCCCCAATGCGGGCGCAGCCGCAGGCACAAGGATAAATACCATCATCACAAAAGACATCACTTGCGCCATTTCACGCCCTGAAAACTGGTCGCGCACCAATGCAATGCTACCGGTGCGCGGGCCTGCAACGCCAATGCCCATGATAACTCGACCCAGAATCATCATTTCAAAACTGGTGGAAAAGGCGGAAACCAAGCTGCCAAGAATAAAAATCACGATGCCAGACAGGATCGCCACCCGTCGGCCAGCAAAATCAGCCAGCGGCCCAAAAAACAACTGGCCAAAGCCCGCGCCTAGCATGAATAGTGAGATGGTTAGCTGAATATAATTATATTCGCTTAAGCCAAGGTCTGCGGCCATTTGTGGAAAAGCTGGCAACATTGCATCAGTGGACAGTGCCATCAGGCAAGAAAGTGTCGCAACCAAAACAATAAATTCGGTCCGTTTCAGCGGCTTTTTGGGGTTAAACATCCGGATTTGTTTTTCGCTTTATCTCGTTGATTTCATTTATTAAATCCACCCAAAATTCGGGTTCGCGCGCGCCGGTTACCACATATTGTCCATCAATCAAAAAGGTTGGCACGCCTGTTACCCCCATTTCACGGGCTTGGGTGTCGCTGCTGCGGGTTTGTTCGACTTCTGCATCTGATTTTAGCAAACGCGCGGTCATCTTGCCATCCATGCCCGCCAAAACAGCGGCCTCAACCAAAATCTTGTGGTCGGAAATATCCCAGCCTTCTTTAAAGAATCCGTTAAAAAGCACCTTAACCAGTGCGTTCTGAACCCCCTCAACCCCCGCCCAATAAATCAAACGATGTGCGTCTATGGTGTTTGGCGTGCGGGTCATTTTTTCAAAATCTATTTCAAGCCCGGTTGCCTCAGCCGCTGCCGCGATCTGGCCATAAACCTGCATCGCACCTTGTTGCCCGCCAAATTTACGCTCAAGATATTCGCGCCGGTCCATGCCTTGGGCTGGCATTTCGGGGTTTAACTGGAACGGTTTCCACGAAATTTCAAACGGATGATCGGGCACCTGCTCCAACGCTTTGTCGAGCTTGGATTTGCCGATATAACACCACGGGCAAATCGGGTCTGAAATGATTTCAAGTTTGGTCATGGTCTTTCCATTCATATTTTTCCCGTAAAACAGGTTTTAAAATTTTGTCATGTTGAAATTAACAGGGCAGGGGGCGAAAGTTCCATTTTGAAAGACTGATTGCTGCATTGATTTTCCGAACCGTTTCAGATTATCACTCTATGACAGGTTCCTGAAAGTGTTAAAATGCCAGAAATCCCCGAACCCACCGTTCTAAGCATCGCCCGTGACCGTGGTGAGCGCAAGAATGCCACGCCGCTTGACCTTGGCCAACGGGTGCGCGCCTTGCGAAAAGACCGAGGCTGGACACTTGAACAAGCTGCTCAAGGCGTTGGTCTGGCACGATCAACGCTTTCAAAAATTGAAAATGGTCAAATGTCGCCAACGTTTGAAGCTGTGCGAAAACTGGCCTCGGGTCTAGAGATTTCGGTGCCGCAACTTTTTACAGCACCGCGATCCGGGAAAGTGCTGGCACGACGTTCCATTACCCGTGGTAGCTCTGGCAAATCATATGTCACCGCGACCTATGAACATAAAATTCTTGCGCCCGACATTAGCCATAAGCGCATGTTGCCCTACCGCGCCACCGTTCGCGCCCGCAGTTTTGATGATTTTGATGGTTGGGTCCGGCATGATGGCGAAGAGTTCCTGTTTGTGCTGTCAGGAGAGATCAACTTTTTTTCGGAATTCTATGAACCCGAGATTATGGTGGCCGGTGACAGTGCCTATTATGATGCAACAATGGGTCATAATATGGTTTCCACCAGCGTAAACGATGCAGAAATTCTTTGGGTGACTTCGCTCGAATAGACAAAAAAAACGCCCTCACAAGGAGGGCGTAAGTTATTGAGGCAGGTTTCATACAGGCAAGAAACCTATCGAGCAGTAAGTACTTTATAAACTGCGAAACCCTAAAGGCCAAGTAAATTTTCCAGAAAAACCTAATGAGATGGTGATCTTAGGGGCGATTCCTCGATTCAAGCTTAAGACTGTTGCTTAGATGTCACGGCTTTGGCGGCAAAGTCCGAATCGGGTTAAGGCTGATTCTTAGCCTGCGAATCCTTTTAGCAAGCCATATGCCAGCAACCACATCACCACGCCGATCATTATGTCCAATATCCGCCAAGCGCGGCTGGTTGCCATGATTGGCGCCAGAAACCGCGCCCCGTAACCCAATGAAAAGAAAAACGTAAATGATGCGCCAACCGCACCAATGCCAAATACTATCTTCTCGTTCAGCTCAGTAAATTGAGTGGAAATTGCGCCAATCAGCCCTAGCGTATCAAGATAAACATGGGGATTAAGCCATGTCAGCGCCAGGCAAATCCCCAAGGTCGCCCGCAATGAAACCGATTTCCCCGAAAGTTTCAGGTTTTGGTTGCCAAGATAGGCTGTCCAAAACCGCAATGCCCCGTAAAATACCAAAAATATACCGCCACCAAGGCGCATAATATCTGGAAAAATCGGGTAAAGCGTAACCAGTTTGCCAAATCCGGCGATGCCGGCCACAATCAAAATGGCGTCGGATAAGGCGCAGGTCAGGCTTACCCAGAAAACATGGGTTTTGG
>QIGK01000083.1 GCA_003228875.1 Rhodobacterales bacterium | reverse complement strand
GAATATCTCGATTTCTTCATAATAAAATCTCCTTCGTTAAAGTACGAGAAAATTCTACTTATGAGTACCCCTAAATATGGGAGTATTACCAACCCAAGGTCGATGGTGATGTTGGTGATGCTAATCGTTTTCAATATCCCGCGCAGTTCATCTGGGTGACGATAGCAATACAGCCTCCGAAGCGGCGGTGACCAATCTAGTTTGCAATCTGGCGGTTGATTTGAGGCCCGAGGGCATTGCATTGGCGGCTTACCACCCGGCTGGGTAGTCACAGAAATGGGCGGCAGCGGCGCGGATATTGACGTTGAAACCTCAGCACGCGGGTTGTTAGCGCGGGTTGAGCATTTGTCTTTGGCTACCAGCGGTGTGTTCGAAGGGTATGACGGCAGCGAGATGCCATTTTAGCCTTTTCTTTGTTTCTTAAATACTCAAACCAGCGAGCAGTGCCCGCTGGTTTGTGCTTTCAAAACTTAAGGCAATCGGCCCTCCGCGCGTTTTTATCTGCAATAGAACCAGAAACAAGCACAGTTTGGAAATACCTAAAATTAGGCCTATACGAGATTTTGAGCCGAGGCATAGATTGTAGAAAATTTGAAAGCGAAGAAGGTGGCATTCATTTTGGATGTCAAAATATCAAGTAACACCTTGCTTGCGGTGCACAAAATATTAAAGTCAACGCAATAAGTATAGTATTTTAGCAATGATTATGAAGAACGACAGAATACTCGCCTGCCTGACAGCAAGCCTTTTTCTCCTCACATCAACCGCAAATGCATCAGAAGATGGGTTCAGCTTGTCGGTCATCGGCGGTTATGTTTTTGAGAATGCCCGGTTGGGCATGTTCACTTTGGCCCTGCGGCAATAGTTGGCGTGCTGGATTCTGGCAGTCAAGCAGGCGCGTATGGGGCCGCAGAATTACGCTATGGCTGGGGCAACCAATTTGTTGGCTTTGGCTATCAATACATCGGCGTGGACACCGGCGTTCCGTATGATGGGCCAGATGCCCCACCCGATCTGGGCATTCAAGGCCAGATTTTGGACATTGAATATGGCCGTGGTTTTATGCTCGGCAGCGGCGCTGCAAATTGGTCTGTGGGTCTGCGTCAAGCAACGTTTGACATTGAGAGCAACAACTTTGATGTTGGAAGCGGGCCGCTGCATGCTTTTCAGGGCATAGGCGTTCGCGGTGCTTTTGAAATCAAAATGCCGATGCAAGGTAACGGCTGGTCGTGGTTTTCAGATGCTGGCTTATCCATCCTTGCAGGGGAAATTGAAACGACGGCGCGTGTAATATTGGATTGCACTGATTGCACCACCACCGAGACGACGGCTGTGGGTGTGGATGCCAAAATTGGCCTGAACTATAGCGCTGGTGGCAACGCGATCTGGAAAGTTGGGTATCAAATTCAGTATTGGAATGGCGTGAACGTCGAATATTCTGACAATATAGGTACTGGCAGGAACGAAGGCACCTCGGGGTTATTGGTGCACGGACCTTTTGTTGGCGTCAATCTAAGCTTTTGATGTCATAGATGGACATTAAGCGTGTCGCCTAGCTTGGCGACACGCGGCGTGCTGGAACGGATGGATCATTCATCATTGGCCATCAGCAGCGTATCTAAAAGCTATGATGGCAGCGAGATGCCATTTTAAATTTTTCTTTGTTTCCTAAATACTCAGATCAGCGCGCGGCGCTCGCTGTACCCGATGGCGCAGCCGAGGGCTTGGCTCAAAGTGAAGGGGGTTCATTGCGAAGCAATGACGCCGCCGAGCGCGGGAGGGTTTCCTTGGCGAGGGAGTTGCTACGCTAAGCCCCCACCTTTAATGGGTCGGCTGGTAGAACAGCGCTGCTATTTTATTTAACCCTGCTAATTATCAAATCTTCAAATAACACAAAAGTTCGCCAAGCGGCGGTGACAAATCTGGTTTGCAATCTGTCAATTGATTTGAGGCCCAATCGCAGACCAATCTGTGCTGCCGTCGCCATATTATAATATCCTATTAATAACAATTTGATCTAAGACAATGAACACCCGCCAACTCGCGGTTTTGGTTTTTACGATAATGCCCTGCGTGTAGGCCGGCACCATATGAGAGCACCCATCGATAGAGTCAGAAAATAATAGACCCGCATCTGTATTAGCAACTACAACAGGTGCCCCACCGCGATAGCTAACTGAATTTATTATTACGCGCGGATAAATTCTGTTAACGACGCTTCCAATTGCTTCACAACGGCGGTAAACGCGACCGTAAGCAGCCGCTTCCTCAGGGAGGAACTCCCATTGGTTTCTTGGAATGGGTGACACAGCGACTTCAGTATCAGTCCGAATATTCGCAAAGCATTGGGCACTTGAATCTATTGAGAATGAAATAGCAACAACCTCCCGTTTATCATCGGATAGCCAAGTAAGGGCTTGATCTGAACTCTCACTCATAATCCGGAACGCTCCACGGTCGAATCGCTCGTACCCGCCCAGAGCACGTGGACCGCATGACCTTGTCACAGTGATCTCGGGTTGGCCCTCGCCACCTGATATTACGATTGGCTCACTCTCGACATAATTCCAGCCATCTGATTGATCCTTGCACGCCGCCAAAACCACCAGCGCGGCTAGTCCAAACATTGCCCTAAACCTCATCATATCATCCTTGCTCCTATTTCCATACCCCAGTTGGTATAGCTGCCGCCCGAGTCAGGTGGATCAGCGCGTCGTTACTTTAACGGGTTTTATTTCATTGCAATACCCTGTTCGGTAGCTAACTTGCGATTTTCGTGTCAAGCGTTGTGCAGGGGTTTTCGTGAAAACAACGATTGCTGCCGTGCCCGACCCATCCTGATGAATGATCAAACATACGCCGCGATGGCCTCGCGTTGCTCGGCTTTGGGCAATGTTTTTTGTGGGTGCGGAGATAAGTGCGTTTGCCGGCAATCAGGTTCAAGTTATCGGTTTGGTTTTTGCGATCAAAAGGCATCGGGTTTGGCGTTGCGGGCCATGTGGTCCAGCACTGCGTTCACGAATTTGGATTCCTTGCCCTCGGGGAAAAATGCTTTTGCGACATCGACAAATTCCGAGATCGTGACTTTGGGGGGTGTATCTTGCGTGGTTAATTCGGCACCGGCGGCGCGAAAAAGGGCGCGTAATGTTGGGTCTATCCGGTCAATCGGCCATTTGGCCACCAGCGCTTTGTCGGTCAACTGGTCGATTTCTGATTGGTTGGTTACCGCGTTGCGGGTCAGGCTGCGGAACAGGTCGAGATTGCCCTCGGCATAGGTATCACCGTCGATTTCCGCGCCAAAACGGTGGGTTTCGAATTCGGCCTGCACGTCCTCAAGCCCGGCGTCGCTGGCTTCCATCTGGAACAGGGCTTGCACGGCAAACAGCCTTGAGGTGGATTTCTTTTGGTGTTTTGCATCGCGGGTGCTGGGCATCAGGCGGTTCCTTGGTCGGGTTTATTGCTTCCGGCCATTAAAATATGCTCCGAAGCTGGTGCAATACGACTGGTGCGCGGTATTGTAAAGCGGCGCGCGTGCAATATCAGATGCAGCGCAGCATCTGCCGCGCCGCCCCCCTTGTTTTGGCCTGATGCATCAGCCCGTAGCGCCGCCTGTTGCAGGGTTTCAACTGTTAAAATGCCATTGCCAATGCAGGCGCCTTCCAGCCCTAGCAATGTCAGCGCGCGCGAGCTGTCATTGCACACCGTGTCATAATGGGTGGTTTCACCGCGAATGACACAGCCAAGCGCCACAAACCCGTCATACTGGCCGGAACGGAATGCCAGACCAATCGCGGTGGGGATTTCAAGCGCGCCGGGGACAAGGATGGTTTCATGGGTGGCACCTGAGACTTTTATCGCAGCGCGTGCGCCCAAAAGCTGTTGGTCGGCAATGTCTTTGTAATAGGGTGACGCCACAATCAACAGCCGTGTCGGGATGTCAAATTTTGGCGGAGCAAGCACAAAATGGGTTTCGGCATTTGCCATGTTATTTGCCTTTGAAAATGGGGTGAGTGCCGGTGATGGTCAGGTCATATGCGCCAAGCCCAATGGTTTTGGGCATGGGGCTGTCGGTTAGCAATTCGATTTCTGACAGGCCGAGGCTGGACAGAATTTGCGCGCCAATGCCGGTTTGCCGCAGGGTTTGCGGGTCTGGATTGTCAAAACCCAGTGTTGCGGCTGGGTCCCGAAACAAAACCACCACGCCACGGCCTGCATCAGCAATGATTTGCATGGCCTTTGACAGCTCTGTTGCCGGGGCAGGGCCAAGGCCCAGCACATCTTGCAGCGGGTTAAGCGCATGGGTGCGCACCAGCACCGGGCCGCCGCTGGTAATATTGCCTTTGGACAGGGTGATATGTTCAACACCGCTGGTTTTATCGGTGAACACCCGCAGATTCCACTGACCGCCAAATTCGGAGGTCACATCGCGCTGGCTGGTCTCGGTTACCAGATTGTCGTGATGATGCCGATAGGCAATCAGATCAGCAATCGTGCCGGTTTTCAGGCTGTGTTTTTGGGCAAATTCCAGCAAGTCAGGCAGGCGGGCCATGGTGCCGTCATCATTCATGATCTCGCAAATCATCCCCGAAGGGTTCAGCCCTGCAAGGCGGGAAATATCGGTGGCGGCCTCGGTATGGCCGGCGCGCACCAGCACGCCGCCATCGCGGGCGCGCAAGGGAAACACATGGCCCGGCGTGGCGATTTCTGCGGTGCGGACCTGCGGGTTGATGGCCACGCCAACTGTGTGGCTGCGGTCATGGGCGGAAATGCCAGTGGTAACGCCGGATGCGGCCTCGATTGACACTGTAAACGGGGTTTCGTGGCGTGAAGAATTGGAGCTGGTCATCATCGGCACACCCAGACGGTCAATCTGTTCAACCGTTAGGGTTAGGCAGATCAGGCCGCGCCCATAGGTGGCCATGAAATTAATCGCATCCGGCGTTGCCATTTGCGCAGGGATCACCAGATCGCCTTCATTTTCGCGGTCCTCGTGGTCTACCAGAATAAACATGCGGCCATTGCGGGCGTCATTGATGATGTCTTCGATTGGCGAGATTTGCGGCATTATGGCCATCCTTGACGGGGTTAGGGGGCGAAAAAACGATCGGCGTTCAGGTATCCACCCAAATTTGCCGCCTCTGCCCAGTTGCGTTCTGACGGGGTGTCGCCGACGATGACAACCATATTGCTTGGCAGTTTTTCCGGCTGAAGCCCGTTTAGAATGGTGGTGCGGGTTTGCGACCATGTGGCGTTAAACGGCGGCGCGGTGAAAACCTGATCAAACAGTGGCGCGGGGTTTTGTGGCAGGCTGGCGATGAATTGCTCAGCCGTAAGCGGTTGTAAAGTGGCAGCCAGTTGGGTGCTGTTTTGCAAACGCATCAGTTTTTCCACACGGCTCGCAGGTATTTCAGGTGATTTAACAAAAGCCCGTAACGCATTGCTTGAAAACAGAAATGCAATCACATCATGGCCGCTGGCTGCGCGAATAGAGGCGTAAGACGTGTAATCAAGCCCCAGCGCCTTGGCGCGCGCCACCCTGATGCGCAACACCTCTAACGGCAGTTTTGGCATCATGGCGTTGCGGGATTTTTGCCAGCAAAGCGTGCGCCATGCTTTACCCGCTGCCATGCTTGGGCCTTTGTTATGGCCGATCATGGGGTCATCTCATGCAGACGGGCCACATAACGCGCCAAGGTGTCGATTTCGAGGTTAACCAGATCACCGGTCTTCACGTCGCCCCAAGTGGTGTTTTGTTTGGTATGGGGAATGATGTTCACGCCAAATTCGGTGCCGTTGACATCATTGACCGTCAGCGATGTGCCATTCAGCGCCACAGAGCCTTTTTGGGCGATAAATTTGGCCAATTCGCGCGGGGCATCAAACACAAAACGGGTGCTGTCGCCCTCATCCTTGGTGGAGACAACTTTTGCGACGCCATCAACATGGCCTGACACAATATGACCGCCCAGCTCATCCCCGAGTTTTAGCGCCCGTTCAAGGTTGACTTTCTTGCCTGATGGCCAAGGTTGATCATTTTGGACAATATTGGTCTTGGAAACCGTTTCAGCCGAAATATCCACATCAAACCAGCCGGTGCCTTTGTCGACCACCGTTAAGCAAATACCGTCACATGCGATAGAAGCACCCATATCAATAAAATTGATGTCATATTTACAGCCGATACGGGCGCGCAGGTCGCCACCGTTTTCGGTTGCCTCAATTGTGCCAATATCGCTGATTATACCTGTAAACATTATGGAATCCTGCATTGTTGTCAGGGTAAGGGGTATCTGTTTTGACCAGTTTGAGCAAGCCAGCGCAAAGCAATTTCTTGCTGGTTGGTCAGATTTCCGTTAAGAACTTAGCCTGTATGGTAATGAGATCGACCCGTTTTTGTTGGGTTAAGTATGTGTAGGATTTAAATGACCAAGAAATTTCTTTTTTTACAAGGGCCGCATGGGCCTTTCTTTGGGCAGTTGGCCAAATCATTGCAGCGCGCTGGCAGCGAAGTTATCCGAATCGGCTTTACCCATGGCGACCGGTTTTTCTGGCCAAAATCACTGCCTTATCTGCCCTATCAGGGCGACGAAAAGCAGTGGGATGCCAAATTGCGGGCCGAAATTGCGGCAAATGACATCACCGATATTGTGCTTTATGGCGATTGTCGGCCTTTGCATCTTAGCGCTGTCAAAGTTGCCAAAGATCTGGCATTGCCGTTGCATAGTTTTGAAGAAGGTTATTTGCGACCATATTGGGCCACCTATGAACGCGGTGGCACCAATGGCCATTCGGATTTGATGGACCTGAGCATTGACCAGATGCGCGTAGCATTAACCGGTAACAAAGCTGAGCTGTCAGAGGCACCATCGCAATGGGGCGCGCTTTGGCATCATGTTTGGTATGGCATGCTGTATCATTTGAATTTTCTGCGCCCTGCGGGGCAGTATCGCCAGTATAACCGCCACCGCGAAGGCACCATGCTGACCGAGCTGCGCCTGCACACAAGGCGATTGGCCACCATGCCATGGACCAGCCTTAGCCGCCGCATCCGAACCCGCCATTTGTTAAACCAAGGTGAACCCTATTTTTTGGCCTTGTTGCAGCTTGGCCATGACAGTTCCATTCGTAGCCATTCCAGTTTTGCGTCAATGGCGGATTTTACTGAACAATGTATCCAAGATTTTGCCAGCGCTGCCAAACCCCATTACCGGTTGGTTTTCAAGGCCCATCCGTTGGAAGATGGCCGCGAAAAACTTGGCAAAAACATCAAACGGCTGGCGGCAAAATATGACGTCACAGGGCGGGTTGATTATATTCAGGGCGGTAAACTGGCGGCATTGCTTGATAATACATCGGGGGTGGTCACCATAAATTCCACCGCTGCGCAACAAGCGCTTTGGCGTGGCTTACCGGTGCGTGCGCTTGGCCGGTCAGTGTTTAACAAACCGGAATTTGTCAGCGATCAACCGCTGGTCAAGTTTTTTGAACAACCGCAATTTCCCGACCGGCTGGCTTATGACGATTATCGCAGCTTTTTGCTGCATACGTCGCAGGTTCCGGGCGGATTTTATACCCAAGCCGGCCGCGCATCCCTGATGCGTAAAACCACCGATATGATGCTTTCAGATCGCTGCCCTTATCAGGTCTTAAGCGATCAGAGTGTGGCCAAACAGCACCTTAAGGTTGTGACCTGAGATAAATTAAATCTATGGTCTAGTTTTAGCAAATAATATCAGATAGATTGCCAAAAAAATATAAGGCGGTCGAGCGTTGAAAATATTTCTAAATAGCGGAAAGAAATTTCGATTTGGAGTTGGGTTATTGGGGTTGCTTGTGCTTAGCGCCTGCGCTTTGCCCCGTTCTGGCCCATCCGAAGCAGAAATACTTGCTGGTTCCGTGGAAAATGGCGGCAATACCCATGTTGTTCTGGTAGACGACCGCGTGGCGATTGCTGCTCGCCTTTCAGAACCTTTGGGCTTTTCCCGAAGCTTTCTGAATGCCGGAAATATTTCGGTTGATCGGATTAATCCCGGCGATATTTTGTCGATCACTATTTGGGAAAATGTCGATAACGGGTTGTTGGCGGGCGCTGGCCAGAGTGCAACCAACCTGCCAATTATTCAGGTTGACCAACTGGGCAATATCTTTGTGCCTTATGCAGGCGTTATTCGGGCATCGGGGCGCACGCCGGATGAGTTGCGGGTTGAGGTCACAAACCTGTTGTCGCGACAAACACCTGATCCGCAAGTTGAAATTCGCCGGCAAGCCGGTGATGGTGCCTCGGTTAGCGTTATTGGTGGGGTTGGCAGACAGGGCGTATTCCCGATTGTGGCGTCTAACCGTCGCTTGACTGGTATGCTGGCCACAGCGGGCGGTGTGTCTTTGAACCCGTCGGTGACACAGGTTT
This sequence comes from Rhodobacterales bacterium, assembly GCA_003228875.1. Lineage (GTDB taxonomy): Bacteria > Pseudomonadota > Alphaproteobacteria > Rhodobacterales > Rhodobacteraceae > UBA3077. The sequence goes on along the minus strand of QIGK01000083.1, from coordinate 9,810 downwards.
TGGTGCAACGCGGCAATGATACAGGGCGTATCTGGCTTCAAGACCTATATGACAACCCCCAAAACGACATTCGCCTGCGGGCCAATGACAAAATTATTGTGCGCGAAGATCGCCGGTTCTTTACGGTTCTGGGCGCAACAAACAGCCAGACGCGGGTGCCATTTGAAAGTAGTGAACCCAGCATAATTGAGGCTTTGGCTGATATCGGCGGATTGGATGATCGTGTTTCTGACCCAAGCGGTATCTTTGTTTTTCGCCTTGAACCGGCTGAAATTGCCAATGTGGTGCTGCAAACGGATGAATTTACCACGCCGCAACGGGTTGCTTATGTTGTCGATTTAACTGCGCAAGAAGCCATTTTCACGGCTCAGAATTTCCAGCTTCGGGATCGGGATGCGATTTATGTGACCGAGGCTCCGTTTGTTGCGTGGTCAAAAGTGATTGCGGCCATATCAGGCACAGTGTCATCGCTGGACAATATTGCGACCATTGCTGGCGTGCTTTGACGGTGTGACAAAGGTGCCGGAACAGGAGCAAAAACGGCGCGATCTGGCGGTTTATACGCTCGGATTTTTGCAAGTTCCCTATATCAGACGGATGCTGAAAATCGCGGGCTGGCAAGTGCGGTTCGGGCCATTTAGCCGCCAAGCGGAGGCGATTGGTGTCTGGGGGCGCAAACCGCTGGCTAAACGCGGATTTGCTGCGGCCAAGCGCCGAAATCTATCGGTTATCAGTGTTGAGGACGCGTTCTTACGATCCAATTTTCCCGGCCCGTCAACGGCGCTTTTTGGGTTGATCATTGATGAAACTGGCATTTATTTTGATGCGTCTAACTCATCGGATATGGAAAATATTCTAAATGGAGACGGGCTAGATGACCCGCAATTATTGTTGCGCGCCCAAAAGGGCATTGCGTTTCTAATGGCCAATGGCCTGTCAAAATATAATCCGGTTCCCAAGGCTCATGGCGTGTTACCCAAAGCTGGATATGTGTTGGTGGTTGACCAAACCGTCGGGGATGCGTCAATCAACTGTGGCAATGCCAGCGCTGAAAGTTTCCGTAAAATGTTGGCAGCGGCCCGGGCCGAAAACCCTAATAAACCGATCATTATTCGCACCCATCCAGCGGTGGAATCCGGCAAAAAATCTGGCCATTATTCATTGGCGGATTGTGATCAAAACACGGTGTTGCAAACTGGTCAGATCAACCCCTGGGACCTTTTGGAAGGGGCGGATGCGGTATATTGCGTGACCTCGCAACTGGGGTTTGAGGCGATTTTGGCAGGGCATACACCGCGAATATTCGGTATGCCATTTTATGCGGGCTGGGGCTTGTCAAAAGATGAACAGCGGCTGGAACGGCGGGTTAAAACATTAACCGTTGAGCAGCTTTTTGCAGGCGCGATGCTGGAATATCCGGTCTGGATTGACGGATTTCAGGGCAGGCGGTGTAGTTTTGAGGAAGCGGCGCAATTTTGTCAGGCCAAGGCAAAAATGGCTTGGAATGCCTTGCCCCAAAGTGTTGCGCTGGGTATGAGCAGTTGGAAAACGCCGCAAATATCCAAATTTCTAGGCTATGATTCAACGCCGCCGATCTTTGCGAAAGACCTTCAATCCGCGCTTCAGCATGCCAAGAAAAACGACAAGCGGCTGGTGGTTTGGGCCAGCAAAGTAACGCTAGCGATGGAGGCCAAAATCACAACCGCCAAGCAGCCGTTTTGGCGCATGGAAGACGGATTTTTGCGTTCGGCGGGGTTGGGAGCGGAGCTAACGCCAGCGGATTCCATGGTGCTGGATGATATTGGTATATATTATGACGCGACCCGGCCTTCCAGACTTGAACAGCTTATTTCGGCCTCGGTTGACCTGCCTGATTATGCCTTGCAAAGGGCGGTAGATTTGCGTGAAAAAATTGTTGATGCAGGGGTGACGAAATATAATTTGGATGCTGATGCAGTTGATATTCCAACCACGAACAAAACTATAATATTGGTGCCGGGGCAGGTGGAAGATGACGCGTCGATCCGGTTGGGCACAAAGGTTGTCAGTACCAATATTGGGCTGCTTGCTGCCACTCGAAAAGCCAATCCTGATGCCTTTATCCTTTATAAACCCCATCCGGATGTGGTTGCGGGATTGCGGCCCGGGCAAGTGGAAAACCCGCTGGAATTAGCGGATTTTTTGGTCGAAAACGGCGCTGTCCCCGAGATTTTAGCGCAGGTAGACGCGGTTTGGACCATGACATCGCTGTTAGGTTTTGAGGCGTTGTTGCGCGGTGTTTCGGTGACCTGTTTGGGCATGCCGTTTTACGGGGGCTGGGGTTTCACGGATGATCAAGGCCAGACCTGTGAGCGGCGCTTGGCGCGGCCCGAATTGGCGGGGTTAATCCACGCGGCGTTGATTGATTACCCGCTTTATCTTGATCCGGTTAGCAAGCGGGCCATATCCCCCGAAGGCTTGGTAGAGCGGCTGCATTTGCGGCAAAACCGGCGTGGGCCTCGGCTGCGGGTTTTGGCCAAACTGCAAAGAAAACTGGCGAGGTTTGCCTATATGTGGCGGTGATTACGCTGCGGGTTGCCAGATGGTTTCAACATCCTGATCAAGCTGTTTGATGCTTTGTAATTCAAACCGCGGAAAATCTGCCAGACTGGTAAACCCCAAAGCACCAATGCCCGAAAGCCCTTTGGAGCCAAGCAAAAGCCCGGCTGAATGCAAAATAAGCCGATCCACCAATTCGGCTTGGATCAGGCTGGCGGCAAGCTGGCCTCCGCCCTCACATAGCACCCTTGTCAGGCCGTTTTGGGCCAGTTTATGTGCCAGATCGCTGATATTTAGTTCGCCGGTATCGGTAGTTTCCACCTCAATCAATTTAGCGCCCAGATCTTGCCACATGTCGCAGCGTTCGCGTTCAATGCCGGGGTGATGACACAGCCAAAGCGGGGTTTCACTGGCGGATCGCGCAAGGCGTGAACTGGGGCTAAGCGACAGGCCGCCATCAACAACCACCCGCACAGGGTTACGATTTTCAAGGCCCAGATCGCGCACATCCAGCATCGGATTATCCGCCGCTGCTGTGCCGCGACCAATTAGAACTGCATCATGGTTGGCCCGCAACAGATGCACATTGCGGCGTGCTTTTGGCCCGGTGATCCAGTGGCTTTCGCCGGTTTGGGTGGCGATACGTCCATCCAGCGACATGGCCAGTTTCAGGGTTATCATCGGACGCTCAATCGTGCGGTTTAACAAAAACCCGAGGTTCAATGCCTCGGCTTCATCAGCAAGGACGTTTTGATCAACCTGAATGCCCGCATCGCTCAGCAGTAAAAACCCGCGCCCCGAAACCCGTGGGTCCGGGTCTTCCAATGCACAAACAACCCGCGTTATGCCCGCCTTTATCAGCGCATCAGCGCAGGGCGGGGTTTTGCCGTGATGGGCGCAGGGTTCCAGCGTGACATAAGCGGTCGCAGCTTTTGCGGCACTGCCGGCTTGCGCCAGTGCCACGGTTTCCGCATGGGGGCGGCCCGAGGGCTGGGTCCAGCCGCGACCAACCAGACGGTGGTTTTTGATAATAACGCAACCCACCGCCGGATTAGGCCAGACACGTCCCAGCCCGCGCTTTGCCAAGGACAGGGCAAGACGCATCCAGCGGTCATCGATTTGTTGCATTACTTTTCGTCGTCAGCTTTGGGAGGTCGGAGTTCGTGCACGAATTCCTCAAAATCATCCGCAGCTTGGAAGTTCTTGTAAACGCTGGCAAAACGCACATAAGCGACGGTATCAATGCGCGCCAAAGTCTCCATGACGATCTGGCCGATCTGGTCAGACTGGATGTCAATTTCACCCAAAGATTCTAATCGCCGCACAATGCCAGAGATCATCTGGTCAACGCGATCAGCCTCGACAGGGCGTTTTTGCAGGGATATGCGCACCGAACGGGCCAGCTTGTCCCGGTCAAAATCCTCTCGCTTGCCGTTCTTTTTCAGAACAACAAGATCACGCAACTGCACCCGTTCATAGGTGGTGAACCGCCCCGCACAGGCCGCGCAGGCACGGCGGCGGCGAATGGCGACATGGTCTTCCGCCGGGCGAGAATCTTTTACCTGAGTGTCAATATTTCCACAAAAAGGGCAACGCATCTGGGCCTCCGTCAACACAATATATAGTTTGGGTTACTATAGGCAGGGTTTTGCAATAAGGGTAGGGGCAAAATTTACCATGCAGGGAATTGCTGTGAGGCAAGCGGTTCAGCATTTACAGATCAGGCAATCGCAGCTAGGTTTACTGGGATAACTTCAGATTTTAACGGAGCGTTTTCATGCCTATTTTCAAACCTTTTATAGCCCTAGCCGCTGTTGGTTTTGTTTCTGCCTGTGCCTTTGCGCCAAATGGCAGTGACGGTTTTCCTGAAATAGGCATTGGCGGCAATGACCGCACTGTGTCGGTAGCGGATGCTGGTTTGGCCTCGATGCTTGATTCAGTAACCACGCGCGACGGAATTTTGATTTATTCCTATTTTACTGATGTAGTAGGCGATGGCCGTGTGATAGCTGGCGCCGATATTCATTGCGGCGGTGCTGGTGAGGCGCTTGTTACGCGGGTTGAAGGCAGCAGAGACGGGCGCGGATATAACACAATGCTGATCACCTGCAAAATTTTATAGGGTGGGGTTATTACCCCACCGTCACTTGAATTCCTGACTACAGAGCCAAGGCTATTGCAAGGCAGGTCGTTTGCTGAGCAGGGGGTGGGCATTTTCAATAATGGTAACGGCATTGCACAAAATAAATGCAATCTTTGCCGACGCGATAAACCAAGCGATGTTCTTTTGTAATGCGGCGTGACCAATAGCCGACAAAGTTAGCTTTGAGCAGTTCGGGTTTTCCAGTGCCTTCAAAAGGATGGCGTTGGCATTCAGTTATCAGGCTGCTCAGCTTTTTGAGCATCTTTTTATCGGTTTTTTGCCAATGGAGGTAATCCTCCCATGCGTAATCGTCAAAACTGATCCTCATTCGGTGATGAGTTCGTGTTCAGATGAAATACCTTGTTTGTCGCGCTCAATGGCTGCGATCAGGCGCGCTGCGTTGCGCGGGCTGGAAAGTAGATGCATGGTGGCATCCATCTCGTCGTAATCCTCCAACGAGATCATAACCACGGGTTTGCCGCCCGCGCGGGTGACCATGACCGGTTCATGATCATTGATGACCTGATCCATGAGTTTGGACAGGTTGGCGCGGAGATGGGTGGAGGATGCGTGTTTCATGGGGTATTTGTACGCGATTGGGTACGTTTTTCAAGGTGTGGGGTGTGTGGTTTCCAACTCCCAGCGGAGGGTAGGGCGGGGTTAATCCCGCCAAAACGTCATCACCGGACTTGATCCGGTGATCCAGTGGGCTGGATTGCAAGGTCAAGCCTTGCAATGACGGTACGAATTTTTTCGTGCAGGAGGCGTGGGACCGGTGCGTGGGGACCACGCACCCTACGGGTTACTTTCAAAAAAAAAGCCGCACAATCAAATTGGAACATTCTATGTTGTCGAATGATTCTAAGACCGAATTGAAGCATAGGAGGATATCTAAATGACTGATGTTATCAAGGCAAAAGAGTATTACTTCAAATTAGGCCCTGACGATCCATGGTTTAAAAATCCGCCAGAGGTTGGTGATATCATTCCCAGCAAGGACGTTTCATCAGGGGTGCTTATAGTAACAAAAATTCAGGAACGTTACGATTATGAAGCTGGCTTGAGAGGGGAATCTATAAAAAGTTGTGTCGAAATTTTCACAATTTCATGAATTAACTTAGCTGGCAAAACGTAGGGTGGGTTAAAACCCGCCCTACAAATCACTGATCCAAGAAACTCCGCAGCTTCCGGCTCCTTGAAGGATGCTTCAACTTCCGCAACGCCTTCGCCTCAATCTGCCGGATACGTTCGCGCGTTACACTAAACTGCTGGCCGACTTCTTCCAGCGTATGGTCCGTGTTCACGCCGATACCAAAACGCATGCGCAACACCCGTTCTTCGCGGGGGGTTAGCGAGGCCAGCACCCTTGTGGTGGTTTCTTTCAGGTTGCCTTGGATGGCTGAATCAAGCGGCAGGACTGCGTTTTTATCCTCAATGAAATCACCCAACTGGCTGTCTTCTTCATCGCCAATCGGGGTTTCCAAGCTAATCGGTTCCTTGGCGATTTTCATCACCTTGCGGACTTTTTCCAATGGCATTTGTAGTTTTGCGGCCAGTTCCTCAGGGGTGGGTTCACGGCCTATTTCGTGCAGCATTTGCCGACCGGTGCGCACCAATTTGTTAATGGTTTCAATCATATGCACCGGAATGCGGATGGTGCGGGCTTGGTCGGCAATGCTCCGCGTAATTGCCTGCCTGATCCACCATGTGGCATAGGTGCTGAATTTATAACCGCGGCGATATTCAAATTTATCCACGGCTTTCATCAGGCCGATATTGCCTTCTTGGATAAGATCAAGGAATTGCAAACCCCGGTTGGTGTATTTTTTGGCGATTGAAATAACCAGGCGCAAATTCGCCTCTACCATTTCTTTTTTCGCGGCGCGGGCTTCTTTTTCGCCTTTTTGCACCTGTTGCACGATACGGCGGAATTCGGAAATATCGACGCCAATATACGTGCCAACTTCGGCCATTTCTTCGCGCAGGTCAGAAACCTTTTCGCCGTGGGTTGTGGTAAAGGCTTCCCAGCCGCGCGTGGTCAGGGTGCTGACCCGTTCCAGCCATGCGGGGTCCAGCTCAAAACCTTTGTATTCATTGATGAATTCGCGGCGGTTGATGCGGGCTTGGTCGGCGATTTTGACCATGCCTGAATCGACTGACATGATTTTGCGGTTGATGCCGTAAATCTGGTCAACCAGTGCCTCAATACGGTTATTATGCAGGTGCAGGGCGTTCACAAGCGTTACGATCTCGGTGCGCAGGCGTTGGTATTCCAGTTCCTGAGCGGATGAAAATGTCTCACCCTCGGACATGGCCGCGTTCATGCGGCCGTCTTGCATCTCTGCCAGTTTTTCATAATCGTCAGCGATTTGATCAAGCGATTCCAACACCCGGGGTTTTAGCGCGGCTTCCATGGCGGCGAGGGAAAGGTTGGCCTGTTCGTCTTCTTCCTCGTCATCGTCGTCATCATCAGTCACACCCTCAGCGGTGGTTTCCGCATCGGTATCTTCCTCAGATTCTTCGGCTTTGGTTTCTTCTTCTTTGTCGTCTTCGTCCTCGACCGCTTCTTCCTCTTCTTCGCCCATAAACTGGCCAAAGGTGGTTTCAAGGTCAATCACATCGCGCATCATGATGTCTTCTGACAGCAGCTCATCGCGCCAGATGGTGATGGCTTGAAAGGTCAGCGGGCTTTCGCACAGGCCTGCGATCATGGTGTTACGGCCAGCCTCAATACGTTTGGCAATGGCGATCTCACCTTCGCGAGACAGCAATTCAACCGTGCCCATTTCGCGCAGATACATGCGGACAGGATCATCGGTGCGGTCCAGAATTTCGTTGGTGGCCGATGCGGTGACAAGTTCGCGCCCAGTGGTGCTTTCGCCGATTTCAGCTACATCGGTGTCGGTATCTTCATCCTCAGATTCTTCGCCCTCAGTGACGTTGATGCCCATGGCGGATAGCATCGCCATAATGTCTTCGATCTGTTCGGATGAAACCTGATCGGGGGGCATGAATTCGTTTAATTCGTCATAGGTGATATAGCCGCGTTCTTTGGCTGTCGCGATCATCTTGCGCACAGCGGTTTGCGACATATCCAGCAATGGGCCAGCCTCGGTCATATCATTGGATTTTTGATTGCTGTTTTTAGCGGCCATGGAATGCTCCGAATTTGAGTGCGAATCAGGCGAATCACCTGAACTGCGAATCACTTGCGAATCTCGCTTTTTGCAGAGTGATTCGCAAGCCTGTTATTTAGGGTCTTTTTTCCAGATCTTCTGGTCAATTAACGCCTGTAAATTACGCGAGAGATCAGCCTCGCCGTCGGTTTGGTCATCATCGATGATGCCGCCTTTGTCAGCCTCGCGCTTGGCTTTTCCGGCTTGATCCAAACGCCATGTCATGCCCTCATCAGCGGTTCCCATGCTCTCGGCCTCAGCCTCACGGGTTTCGGTCATCACCCCCAGAATTGCCTGTTGACGCGCGATGTCGATTTTAATGGCTTGCGCCGCCAGTTCAAGATCTGCCGTTGGGTGCAGATAGGGGTTATCGCGAACCTGACCAATGCTGCTGAGCTTGTCATAAGCATCATACTCGATTGATGTATGAACCAGCTCGCGCAAGCGTTGCCGCTGATTATCTTGAGACTGAGATAGGGTGTCTGACAAATGAGACAAGAGGCTGTGGCAAATTTCGCGCAAGTCAGGGCAGATAAATGGTAATCGATCAAGGTCATCTTCAAATTCTGCCGCTATTTTTGGATGGTTGAGGCAGCCAAACAGAATGGCGCTTTCGCGCACCCGCGCTTCGGCTTCGGGGCCGGTTGATTGGCGGGCCAACAGCGATGATTTGGTTCCAGCCAGCGCCGGTTGCGGGCCGCGTTTGTTAAACGGGGTCCATTTTTGCTGGCTGCGCTTTGGTGCGAACAGGGTTTTTCTTAACTGCCGGATGGCGTCGTTATAATGGGCGTAAATCGATGGGTCTTTGATTTTTGCCAAAGCGGATTTGAGGCTTTTGTCCAACGTGGCGCGGCGTTCGGGGCTGTCAAAGTTTTTGTCTGCGGTTTCGCGGTTCCACAACAAGGTGACCATCGGTTTGGCGTTATCCAGCACGGTTTGCATGGCGGTCGCGCCGCTGGTTTTGATTAGGTCATCCGGGTCCAAGCCTTCTGGCAGCATGCTAAAACGCAGGGATTTTCCCGGTTCCAGCAAGGGCAAAACGATGTCGATCAACCGCAAAGCTGCACGCATTCCGGCAGTGTCGCCGTCTAGCGTTATGATGGGTTCAGGGCTAACCCGCCACATCAATTGCAGCTGGCTTTCTGTGATCGCGGTGCCAAGTGGGGCAACAGCATGTTTGAACCCAGCCTGAAACAGGGCAATCACATCCATGTAACCCTCAGCGATGATCAGTGAACCGGTTTTTCCGGCTGCTTCGCGTGCAGGGCCAAGGTTATAAAGGTTGCGGCCTTTGTCAAATAATGGCGTTTCGGGTGAATTCAGATATTTGGCCCTTGCATCTGCGGCCATGGCGCGGCCGCCAAAAGCAATGGCGCGGCCACGTTGGTCACGGATCGGAAAAATGATGCGGTCGCGGAACCGATCATAGGGCTTGCCGCCTTTGTCGGGCAGGGCGCATAACCCTGCTTCGATGATCTGGTCTTGTTTGAAGCCTTTGGTGATCAACGCATCCAGCAAACCTGTGCGGCTGTCAGGGGCAAAACCAATTTCAAACCGCGCTTGCGTGGCCTCGGACAAGCCGCGTTTAACCAGATAATCTCGTAACCAGATAATCTCGCGCCGCTTGTGCGGGGGCGGTTTTAAGCTGCATCAGATAATGCTGCACAGCGGCTTCCATGACATCGACCAGCTCAACACGTTTTTCAGCGCGTGCAGCGGCGCGGGGGTCACTGGCTGGCACTGGCATTCCGGCCTCATCTGCTAAAATTTTGATGGCATCCATAAAGCCGACATTTTCAGTTTCCTGCACAAAATTAATCGCATCGCCTTTGGCATGGCACCCAAAGCAATAATAAAACCCTTTGCGGTCATCCACATGAAAAGACGCGGTTTTTTCGGTATGGAACGGGCAGGGTGCCCAGTAATCGCCTTTGCCGGTATTGGTTTTTTTGG
>QIGK01000111.1 GCA_003228875.1 Rhodobacterales bacterium | reverse complement strand
ATGTATGGCCGTGGGGCCACCGATATGAAATCTGGCGTGGCGGCTTTTGCGGCGGCAGCGATTGATTTTGTGAAAAATACCCCGCCCGATGGGTCAATCGTTCTGGCAATCACCGGCGACGAGGAAGCCAACGCCACCGATGGCACCGTGGCCTTGCTGGATTGGATGCAGGAAAATAACCAGCGCATTGATCATTGTCTGGTGGGCGAACCAACCTGCCCAGAAACCATGGGCGAGATGATAATAAAAATCGGGCGGCGAGGCTCGATGATTGTGTTTTTTACCGCCACTGGCGTGCAGGGCCATTCGGCTTATCCGCACCGCGCCAAAAACCCTGTGCATGCCATGGCTGCGTTGGTTGATCAACTGACCAATCTGGAACTGGATCAGGGCACCGAGCATTTTAATGCCTCGACCTTAGCGGTGGTGACTTTTGATACCGGTAATGGCGCCACAAATGTTATACCTGCAAGTTGCAAGGCAACCGTAAACATCCGGTTTAACGATGCCCATCATTCGAATGACCTGCGCGCAATGCTGGCCAGAATGGCCGCTGAGGTTCAAGAAAATACCGGCGTGACCATCACCCAAAATATCAAAATTTCCGGCGAAAGCTTTATCACTGCACCCGGAGAATTAAGCGGTTTGGTCAGCAAAGCGGTGCAGGCCGAAACCGGTGTCACCCCGCAATTATCCACATCCGGCGGCACCTCGGATGCTCGGTTTGTGCAACATCATTGTCCGGTGGTTGAATTCGGACTTGTCGGAAAAACCATGCATCAGGTTGATGAATGCGTGCCAATTGCACAAATCGAACAACTCAAGCAAATATACACACGGATATTGCAAGACTATTTCGCATGAGACAGCAACGGCTGGTCATTATGCTAAAGGAACCGGTTGCAGGGCGGGTTAAAACTCGGCTTGGAGCGGACATCGGCATGACCAACGCCGCGTGGTGGTTTCGACACCAAACCAGCCAGCTTTTGCGTAATCTTGGCGGTGATCCGCGCTGGCAGTTAATTCTGGCGGTGTCACCCGATATTGCTTTGCACAGCCGCACATGGCCAAGCCATTTTCGCCGCATCGCACAGGGGCGGGGTGATTTGGGCGCGCGCATGACGCAGGTTCTTGAAACCGCGTGGCAAGGCCCGACAATTATTATCGGTGGCGATATTCCGGGAATTACAACACAAATTATCAATGCCGCGTTTAAAAAGCTCCGCGCAAAAGAAATTGTTTTTGGCCCTGCCAAAGACGGCGGTTTTTGGTTGGTGGGGGCCAAAGGCGGTTCAGCACCACTGCCAAAAAACCTGTTCAAAAACGTGCGTTGGTCCAGTGAATTCGCATTACAAGACAGCCTTGCAGCCCTCAAACAAGCCAACATTGGCTTTGCAGACACTCTGCAAGACATAGACAGGGCGGCTGACCTGCGACATCTATGATGTTTGCAAATTGACCGCTTTAAGACTATGTCAATTCGGAACCAAACCGGAGCCTGAAATGATCGGTCGCCTGAACCATGTAGCCATTGCCGTGCCGGACCTTGACGCCGCGATTGCCACCTATCGCGATACATTGGGCGCGGATGTTGGCCCTAAACAGGATGAGCCGGACCACGGCGTCACGGTTGTGTTTATCACCCTACCCAATACCAAGATTGAATTGCTGTATCCGCTTGGCGATAACAGCCCGATTGCCGGATTTCTGGCCAAAAACCCATCGGGCGGCATTCATCACCTGTGTTATGAGGTCAAAGACATCAAAGCCGCGCGCGACCATCTGGTTGCGGTCGGCGCGCGGGTGCTGGGCGACATTAAAATTGGCGCCCATGGCAAACCTGTGGTATTTCTTCATCCCAAAGATTTTAACGGAACCCTGACAGAGCTGGAACAAACATGGCCGTAACATCCGCACTCGTATTATTGGCAGTCATCTGGTTTATGCTGCTGTTTATCGCGCTCCCCTTGCGCCAAAAATCCCAAACCGAGGACGGGCACCGGGTGCCCGGCACCCCCGGCTCTGCACCCGTAAACCCGATGATCGGCAAAAAGATGCTCTGGGTGACGATCATTTCTTTTATTCTTTGGATACCGCTGGTCTGGTTTATTAATTCCGGCATTTGGACTATTGAAAATATTGATATCTGGAACAAGTTCTAACCCTGTTCTTTCAGACGATGGAACATGTGGGTAAAGGTTGCGACACCCAGCAACGGCACCAGAATATTGACAATTGGAATGGATAGCGGCACTGCCATAAATATTCCGGCAAGCCAGATTTGAAACCGGAATTTCTTGCGCATTTTTGTGGCGGCCTTTTCCCCCAGCCGCCGCATGGCAACCAGTTGGAAATACTCCCGCCCCAGCAAAAACCCGTTTACAATATAGAATATGAATGGTGCCAGAGGCGGGATCATAAAATAAATAAGGATGGCAACGATATTGGCAAATATCATTACAAAAAACAGGCGTACCCCATCAAAAACGATCTCCCGAATCCGTAACCGAGGCACGGCGGGCAGAAGCGGATAATGTTTACTTTCAACGGCTTCGGTAATGTCATCCAGAAAAACCCCAACAATCATGATCGCGACAGGAAACATCAGAATCGCTGCGGCAATCACCGCAAACCCGATCGCCAATCCATTTAGCCAGGCTTGCGGATAATAGGTGCCAAGAAAAGGAATTTTGATGCTTTCCGGCAGCAGAAATTCAAGTATCCAGTAAAATGGAAAAACGCTTAGTAACAGCAAACCCAGCGTTAAGAACAAGGCTTTGAATACGGTTTTAGAAAACTTGGGGTCGCGGAATTGCGCCACTGCTTTGCCAAAATCACCAAACATCAAACCGTAACCCATGTTGTTTTTGCATCTATATCGGGCCGCGGCCGATCTGGCGGTATGCTTTTCGCAGTGCCAATATGGATAAATCCGGCAACATATTCCTGTTTTTCCAAACCAAGACCAGTTTGCAGGAATTCCGCGTCACGCGCCATCGGGCCGGTTAGCCAATTTGCCCCCCAGCCGCTGGCCAAGCTGGCATTCAGCAATGCCAAGCATACCGCGCCAGCCGATAAAACCTGCTCAATTTCCAGCACATCCGGATGATTAACCGGTGAAAAAACCACCGCCACGGCCAGATCTGCATTGGCGAATTGTTGGCGGAATTTCTCAATTTTCTCAGCAGGTTCGCCTAGCTTAGTGGCAGTTTTTGCAGCCAATTCGGCCAGCCTTGGCATTGCTGGTTTTTCCAGCACGATAAACCGCCACGGTTCCAGCTTTTTATGGTCCGGCGTGCGGGCCGCCATTTGCAAAAGCTGTTCTATTTCTGCCCGTTCAGGCACAGGGCCTGTCAGAATTTTGGCAGGGCGAGACCGGCGCGAGGCCAAAAACGCCAGAACTTCGGGATGTTTTTCAGGCATTTTCAGCTCCGCGAGATGTGATCAATGATTGCTTGGCGTGCGTTAGTCGCCGCGCCTTGCCAATTGGCCGTGAGCGAGGCAAACAGCGTTGCCTGACTTTGGACAATGGGTGCGCCCGGCAGTATTTTCAGGTGGTTGGCCTGTAATGTGGCCCCGGTTGAAGTAATATCGGCAATCACTTCGGCTGTCAGATTTTTAATGGTGCCCTCAGTCGCGCCTTGACTATCCACCAGTTGATAATCAGCCACGCCGTTTTGGCGCAGATATTCGCGCACAAGATTATGGTATTTGGTGGCAATCCGCATCCGCATCCCGTGGCGCGCGCGAAATGCTGCTGTTACCGCTGCCAGATCATCCAGATTTTCCACATCCACCCAGATTTTTGGCACTGCCAAAATCAGGTCCGCATGGCCAAAGCCCATGCGCACTATTTCTGATACCGAGCGTTCCCATGCGGGAATTTTCTCATGGATCAGGTCAATGCCGGTGACCCCCATGTGAATGCGCCCCGCTGCCAGCTCTCGTGGAATTTCACCCGCTGACAGCAACACCAATTCAATATTTTCAACCCCAAGCACCTGCCCCGCATATTCGCGGCCCGATCCTGTGCGTTTCAGCGTAATGCCCCGCGCTGCAAACCATTCAATGGTTTTTTCCTGCAAACGGCCTTTTGACGGCACAGCCAGTTTTAACGGGTTCATAACGCTGCCTTTAATGCCAGCAGAGCCTCGGGCCGGATGATGCCACCGACGGCAGGAATGCCATTGCCTTGCCCCAAAACTCGGGTCAATGCATCATAGCGGCCGCCTTGGGCAATCTGGGGCAGTTCGGGGTGATCAGGGGCGTAAAAGCCAAAAACAAAGCCGTCATAATATTCCAGCGTTGTGCGCCCGAAACTGGCCTCGAATGGTAGCTCAAAACCGTTAACGCCGCGTTTTTCCAACGCATTGGCGCGTTTTTCCAGTGCGGTTGTGTCCGCGCCAAGCGCCTGAAGGCGTTGGATGGCGACGCCGGTTTGGCCGCTAACCGCCAAAACCTGTTCGAGCCGATCAACCTGTTCGCGGGCAATCGGCGGGCTTTCGGATTCCGCCAGTAAAATCTCGATCCGCGCGGCGATTTCAGCAGTGCTACGCAACCCGATTGCAGGGCCATTTTTGGCAAATACATCTTTCAATGCGCCGGACTTGGCGGCCTGCAACAGGGCCAAACGGTCCTTTGAAACCGTTGCACCCTCAGAATACCGCGCCAAAAGCCGTTTGAACCGGTTGGGCCGCCATGCATGGTGGCGCAAGGCCGCCTTGCACCGGTCATTGGTTTCCAGCGCGTCAATTGCGGCCAGCATGATGCCAATATCGCCGGTCACCGGCTGCACCGGCAGCCCGTCCAGAACGCTTGAAATCAGGGAAAAAACCTCAGCATCCGCCGCTGCGACATTGGCTCCGTCGAAAACCTCATACCCCGCCTGCAAATATTCCGCAGGCCGATCAGACCCCGGTTCCTGTTTGCGCCACACCTGCCCCGCATAACAATACCGCGCCGGTTCGTTGCCCACCGCCATATGCATCTGCACCACGGGAACTGTAAAATCAGGACGCAACATTTGTTCGCCCAACACTGGATCATGGGTAGTATAGGCCCGCGCCCGCAGGTCTTCACCGTAAAGATCTATCAGCATTCCGGCGGACAGTAGCACCGCTGGCTCAACCGTTTGGGCCCCATTGGCGATAAAGCCCGCCATGATCCGGTCGACCTCAGCGCGCAGGGCCATCAGCCCTTGCCCGCTACGCCCGCCTTCTAGATACGCCCTTGCGCTCGCTTGCATCACTTGCTCCGTATTCACTTGCCCTGTCTTGCCGAACCCGTGCCGCCGGTGCAAGCCAAAACCATCGCTGATTGGCGGGTGCCACCCTGTTTTATCACGCGTTTGTGCGCGGATGTGTTTATCAAACCGGCGGGTTAAACGCTAACAATACCAGTATTTCTCACATTTTCGGAGTTAAAACCATGAAAAATTACATTGTTGCTTTACTGTTTAGTGCTCTTGCCTCGGTGGCCAATGCAGAAATGATCAAGGTTGCCAGCCCTTATTCGGTGAGCGAAACGCTTGACCGGCTGAGCGAGGTTGTGGCTGATGCTGGGGCCACGGTGTTTGCCCGGGTCGAGCATGCCAAAGGTGCCCAATCCATTGGTGAGACGCTGGATCCGATGGCACTCCTGATTTTCGGCAATCCGCAACTGGGCACCCCTGCCTTGCAGGCTGATCCGTTAGCCGGGGTGGTGCTGCCCACGCGGGTGATGGCCTATCAGGATGCCGAGGGGCAGGTGTGGCTGGTCTATGAAGACCCCACCAAGATGCTAGCCGAGTTTGATATCCCGACCGATGCACCGGTGATCGCTGCCCTCACCGGCGCACTGGCAGGGCTGACCGCCAAGGCCGTGGCAGAATAGCTATTAGCTACCCCGCCCGCGCAATCATTTTGCGCACGCCCGCCACAAGCGCGGCCCGTCTGATCTCGACCTGCGCGGGCTGGGCTTTACATTCTGGGTTACTGGTAATGCCCGCTGCCAAAGCCTTGCCCAGCGCGAGGTCTTTGATCTGCACCACACCTGCGTCTTTTTCATTCCCACCTTCAATCACTGCCACGGGGGAATTGCGCGCATCTGCGTATTTCAACTGGTTGCCAAAGTTTTTGAGGTTGCCCAAGTAAACCTCGGCTCTGATGCCGGCGTTATGCAATTCCGCCATCCTCAAGATAGGCACGCGCGCTAACCCTGTTGGGCGCTGATTGCATATCTAACTCCGTAATTGCTTGGGCCTGTCTTGCCCAAAGCAGAACGTGCAATCAAGCGGGTAATGTGGCGAAAGCACTTTCAGCCCGATCATCAGGCAATCGGAATATAAATATCCGTCAGCAGATCATCAGGTTTGACCTCCATCGGATCGTTCAGATAGACCTCAAAACTTGGCGCATTACGCAGTTCTTCACCCGCTTCGGCCAACCATTTTCCGTAAAGATAATCATAAGCAGCCGTCAGCCCGGAATACGGTCCCTTAAAATGCATGACCGCCATACGCCCCGCCGCCAGCACGACTTCTTCAAGGTTTTCGGGAATTTCGAAGCCGTCAGCAACCAACACCCCCGCATGGCTTTTGAGATCTTTTGCATCCACAATGCTGGGATCATCGTAATAAATGCCAACCAAACCCCTTGTGTGCGGCCATAGGTTGCGCGCGCTGATTATCGCGGCCATTTGTTGAAATCTGCTGCCAATTTCGGCGTAAGGGCCGGTATGGGCCAAGGCCGCCAAACGGCGGGTATCTGAGGTTTGAATTTCGATGGGAAACATCGGGTATTCTCCTGTTTTGGTTCTGAATAACGGCGCGGCAAAATCACCGCGCTTTCGGAATTGACCCGGAGAAGTGCCATAAGCGTCAGAAAACGTGCGTGTAAAGCTTTGGGCGCTGGCATAACCGCATTTACCTGCGATTTTCGCGATCTGCATATCGGTTTGAACCAACATAATAGCGGCTTTGTGCAGCCGAATACGCCGGGTGGCTTGCCCGCAGGTTTCACCGGTCATGGCCACAAAAACCCGGTGCCAATGAAACCGAGACATCGCGGCAACTTCGGCCAACTTGTCCAACTTGTCCAACTTGTCCAACGACAGATCACCCGCGGGGTTTTGATAGATATATTCAACCACACGGATCATGCGTTTTTCATAGGCGTTTGGCATTGTGCTCTCCTTCGCACCGCCTGTTTGCCCCAGCCTGATTTAACAAATCTTGCTAAACTTGGGTCAACCAGCCCGATTGATCATCTTTTTGACCTCAGCCACCAGATCGCTGCGTTTGATTTCCATCTGCGCGGGCTGGCTTTTCCATTCTTCATTGGAGGTAATACCCGCCGCTAGGACTTTGCCAAGCGCTAGGTCTTTTATCTGCACCACACCCGCGTCTTTCTCATTGCCGCCTTCAATCACCGCCACGGGGGAATTTCGAGCATCTGCGTATTTTAGCTGGTTGCCAAAGTTTTTGGGGTTGCCCAGATATACTTCGGCCCTGATCCCTGCATTGCGCAACTCGGCCACCATGGTCTGGTAATCCGCCATCCGATCCCGGTCCATCACGGTGACCACCACGGGGCCGGTGCTGGAATTATCCAGCCGGCCTTTTTCGCGCAATGCCGCCAACAGCCGATCAACCCCGATGGAAATGCCGGTGGCGGGAACTTCTTGCCCCGTGAACCGTTTTACAAGGTCATCATACCGCCCGCCGCCAGCGACTGAACCAAACTGGCGTTTGCGGCCTTTTTTGTCCAAAATCTCAAACGTTAATTCGGCCTCGTAAACCGGCCCTGTATAATAGCCAAGCCCGCGCACCACCGAGGGGTCGATCACCAGACGGTCAGCGCCGTAACCCTGTGCATCGGTTAATTCCGCGATGGTTTCCAACTCCTGCACACCAGCTAGCCCGATGTCGGACCCCCTGACCAGTTCGCGCAAGCGCGCACAGGTGGCAGCACCGCTATCGCGTTTTGCTTCCATAAATCCCATGACAATTTCAGCCTGTTCATCAGCCAGCCCCGCGCCGCCGGTGAAATCACCGCTGTCATCCTTGCGCCCTTCGCCCAGCAACGCCCGCACACCCTGCGGCCCCAGCCGGTCGAGCTTATCAATAGCGCGCAAAACAATGCCGCGCTCGGCCTCGAATTTTGACGGCTCGGACGGGTCAAAAATGCCCGCAACCTGCATCACGCCATTCAGCACTTTGCGGTTATTAACCCGCACAATGTAATCACCTCGCGCAATGCCAACCGCTTCCAGCGTATCGGACAGCATCGCACAAATCTCAGCATCAGCGGCCATGGTCGGCGTGCCAACCGTATCTGCATCACATTGATAAAACTGCCTAAACCGCCCCGGCCCGGCCTTTTCATTGCGCCATACCGGCCCCACTGCATAGCGCCGATAAGGCGAGGGCAGATCATTGCGAAACTGCGCATAAACCCGCGCCAGCGGAGCGGTCAGATCATAGCGCAGCGCCATCCATGCGTCGTCCTCGTCTTGCCAAGCGAACACGCCTTCATTGGGGCGGTCAACGTCGGGCAGGAATTTGCCCAGCGCCTCGACGGTTTCCACAGCAGGGGTTTCCAACGGATCAAAGCCGTAGGCTTGGTAAATATCGGTGATCTGGCCCAACATTCGGTTGCGCTCCAACACCTCCGCGCCAAAATAATCGCGAAACCCGCGCGGGGCTGCGGCGCGTGGCCGTTTTACCTTATTTTTTTTGTTTTTTGCCATGGGGTTTACCTGTCAAAATATGCTTTGCCGCGTTCTAACCTACCCGCTTAAAACCCGCAAGTTTCAACCGTTTTTGCCATAGGTTAACCTCAAATGCCTCCGTTAGTAAAATTTTAGGAAATTTAGCGTTAACTGCCCATTAATCTCAAACGCCTGACGGTGGAGCCTGAAGTGCCAAGTTTTTATGTGTATTCCGCCGCAGATGTAGGCCTGCCAGACACCTTTGCCAATTGGTTCGCCAGCCCGACCACCACGGTTTCACCATCCATAACCCCGGACCTGCTGGAAATGTCAGACGATGACAGCCTGCTGGAAAATGAGGGGGGTAGCTCAAACCAGTTTTTGACCGCTGATCTTTTTATTGACGGGGTTCTGGTTGGCAGCGCGGGGGATGTTATTATTAACCTTGGCCAATCCGCAATAACCAATGCCACCACCGGTGACAGCGGTTTTTTGGTTGTTATTCAGGTCAACGGCGTTGCAGTTGGCTATGCCTCTACCATTGAGCTAAACGCTGGTGACAGTCTTGCCATGACCCCGTGGGCCGGAACAAATGACGAAATAGATTACGACCTGCTGGAACCGGTATGTTTTACAAAAGGCACCAGAATTTCGACGCTCAAGGGCGATGTGGCGGTTGAAAACCTGCGGCTTGGGGATAAGGTCTGGACCAAAGATGCTGGATTTCAAGAAATTCGCTGGATCGGCGCGCAGGAATTCAAGGCAAATGGCCGGTTTGCGCCGATATTGTTTAAAGCCGAGGCTTTGGATAACACGGCTAATCTGCTGGTCTCGCCAATGCACCGTATGCTGATAACCGGCTGGCGGGCCGAAATCCTGTTTGGCCAGCAAGAAATTCTGGCCCATGCCGCTGATCTGGTGAATGACCAGACCATTTTGCGCCAACCGCAGGCCAAAGTTGAATATTTTCACCTGATGTTTGACCAGCATCATATTCTTCGGGCCGAAGGCTGCCTAAGCGAAAGTTTCCATCCGTTTCAGGCCGATTTAAACGGATTTAATGCCAAAACCCAAGCAGAATTGCTGGCTATTTTTCCAGAATTGTCCAACCCGCAGGCCCAATGGCCCAATGCGCGGCCAACGCTTTCTGCGCCAGAATCAAAGCTTTTACAAACCCTTTGAAGCGCGCTAAACCAAAGCCATGACCATTCCTGTGCTGTATTCTTTTCGCCGCTGCCCTTACGCAATGCGCGCCCGGCTTGCCCTGAAAAGCGCAGGAATTATGGTTGAATTGCGCGAAGTTTTGTTGCGCGACAAACCCTCCGAAATGATAGAGGCTTCAGCCAAAGCCACGGTTCCGGTGGTTGTCACAAACAGCTTGGTTCTGGACGAAAGCCGCGACATTATGGATTGGGCTTTGGCCCAAAATGACCCCGAAAGCTGGCTTGATACAATAAATCTGGAACTGGTTGAGGCCTGCGAAACCACGTTTAAAGACGCGCTGGACCGGTATAAATACGCGACCCGATATTTGGATGTAAACCCACTTGAACAACGGGATATTGCCGCGCTATACCTGCAAAAACTGGAAAAAATCCTGATCAAACAACCGTTTTTAGGGGGTGCAAAAATCGGATATACCGATGTGGCAATCGTTACTTTCGTGCGCCAATTCGCCAATGTTGACCGCACATGGTTTGAACAGCAAAGCTGGCCCTATTTGTTAACATGGCTGGAAAATTTCCTGCAATCCAAAAGGTTTTCTTCCATCATGCAAAAATTTCCGGTATGGCAGGCGGAAGATAAACCTATCTATTTTCCGGAGCGGGTATGAGCGTTAATCGCATGGATAAACTGGAGGAGCTGCTTGCCCATCAATCCGCATTGGTTGATGATTTAAATAGCGTTGTCACCACACAGGCTAACCAGATCGACAAATTACAACGCCGCGTCAGTCTGTTGATGAAACGCGCTGCTGAACAAGAAACCGACAGTAATTTAAATACCCCGATTGAAGACCAAAAACCGCCACATTGGTAAATTAAATGAAACAAAACTTATTGGTAAGCAAGCCTTTTTAAGATGCAAAAAGTTATTCTTTTACACGGCCTTGGCCGCTCAAAAACATCCATGCGGATCTTGGCATGGCGGCTGGAACGTGCCGGGTTTGAACCTGTGATCATTGACTATCCGTCCACCGACGCAAAGATTGAAAAACTGGCAGACCATATCGCGCTGTCCATGCCAACTGGCGACGACAAAATTGATTTTGTCGGCCACTCATTGGGCGGCGTGCTGGCCAAAAGGCTGGCCAAACGCCTACCAAAATCGCGCCGCGGGCGGATTGTGCAGATTGGTGCACCAAATTTTGGCAGCGAAATTGCCGAGCGCGCAAACATCTTTGGCGAACCAATGGGCCCCGCTTTGGTGGAATTGGAGCCAAATTCCGGCGAAGACGATGACGGGCTGGATATTGGTGCCATTGCCGGAACCGCCGCCTTGCCCGCCTACGGGTTAATCACCGGAATCCCCGGTGAAAACGACGGTAAAGTCAGCGTTGACAGCGCATGGGGCCACGCATCCATCAAAAAACGGGTGGCATTTCCGGTGACCCACAGCCTGATGACCGTTGATAAACGGGTGATCAATGCTACCCTTGAGTTTCTAAAAAACGGTGTGTTTTAGGTGCGTTTATTCGCCATATGGAATCCAGATATTTTTGACCTCGGTGGCACGGCGCAGGAATAGCTCTCCCTCTGCTGCGGCTGGGTCATTCCAATCAATCGCCCGCCCGTAATCGACAAATGTGCGTTTCAGGTTGCCGATGGAATCTTGTTCCACCTGCGTGGATAATTCAGCCGAACCAAACGCCCAGACCGCGTCAACATCGTTGTGTTGTGCCAGTGTTTTGGCCAAATCAGCCGTGTCACCCGTGACAATATTCAGCACACCTGCCGGAACGTCCGAGGTTTCCAGCACCGAATAAAAATCCGTGGCTGACATCGGGTGGGCCGTGCTTGGCACTGCAACAACGCGGTTGCCGGTGGCCAGCAGCGGCGCAACCGCGCTGATGAACCCCAACAATGGAGATTCATCGGGGCAAAGCACTCCGACAACGCCCAATGCTTCGGGCATCGCCAGCGCCACGCCGCGCATCGGTGGCATGTGAACTGCGCCCTCATATTTGTCAGCCCATGATGCATAGGTGAACAAGCGCGAGATCGACATATCGACCTCATTTTTTGCTTTAGCGGCAGTTTGGCCGGTCATTTCAGCGATACAGCGCGCGAATTCGTCAGCCCGCGCAGAAAGGTTTTCTCCCATATAAAAAAGGATTTGCGCACGGTTATAGGCGGTTTTACTGCCCCAAGTTTTGGCCCCGCGCGCTGCCTCCACTGCGTTGCGAATGTCTTTGCGGTTACCCGCTCCGACCTCGCCGATGGCCACGCCTTTCGGGGTTAGAACGGCCCGAGAATAATTGCCATCTGGGCGCGATTGTTTGCCACCGATAAACAGTTTTGCGGTGCGATCAACCGATTGGACCTTAAAGTCGTCACTTTTTGATATGGCTTTGGCAATACGTGGTTTCCCGTCAGCCCAAACCTTTGGTTTCAGGTAATCATAACACCCTTCACGCCCGCCTTCGCGCCCGAATCCGCTTTCTTTGCGGCCACCAAACCCCACGGCGGCGTCCAGTTGATTGGTGCAGTTTATCCAAACAACCCCCGCCTCAACCTGCGCGGCAACCTCCAGCGACAGGTTCACAGATTCGCTCCAGATACTGGCTGACAGCCCGTAACGGGAATGGTTGGCCAGTTGCACGGCCTCAGCAGGGGTGCGGAAGGTCATTGACACAATGACCGGTCCGAAAATTTCATCGCAAGCAACCGTGGAGGTTGGCTGAACATCCGTTAACAAGGTGGGCAAATAGAAACTGCCGGATTTAGGCATCGGAAGATCCGGCTGGTATAGGGTTGCGCCCGATGCAACCCCCTCCGCCACCATATCCGATATACGTTTCAACTGATCGGGTGAAACAATCGCCCCCATATCGATGGTTTTATCGAGCGGTTTGCCAACCCGCAGCTTACCCATGCGGGTTTTCAGCCGATCATGAAAATCAGCCGCAATGCCTTCCTGCACCAGAATCCGAGATCCCGCACAACAAACCTGCCCCTGATTAAACCAGATCGCATCAACAACGCCCTCCACCGCCGCATCAATATCCGCATCGTCAAACACAATAAACGGAGACTTGCCGCCCAGTTCCAGCGTCAACGATTTACCGCTGCCCGCTGTGGTTTTGCGGATCAATTTGCCAACAGCGGTTGAGCCGGTAAAAGCGATTTTGTCGACATCCGCATCCACCAGCATTGCGCCGGTTTTGCCATCACCTGTAACAACATTCAAAACCCCGTCAGGCAAGCCCGCCGCCTGCGCCAGTTCGGCAAACAAAAGCGCGGTCAGCGAGGTATATTCCGCCGGTTTCAGCACCACGGTATTGCCCAGCGCCAGCGCCGGCGCAATTTTCCATGACAGCATCAAAAATGGGAAATTCCACGGGATAATCTGGCCAACAACCCCCACAGGCTTATGGTCAGCAAACTGGGATTCAGATAGCTGCGCCCAGCCCGCATGATGATAAAAATGCCGTGCTGCCAGAGGAATATCAATGTCGCGGGCCTCGCGGATCGGCTTGCCGTTATCCAAAGCCTCAACAACCGCAATCAACCGCGTATTGCGCTGGATTATCCGCGCCAAAGCGTAAAGTTTCAGCGCCCGTTCATGGCCCGACAACGCGGCCCAAGCAGGCTGCGCCTTGCGCGCGGCTTTAACCGCCGCGTCAACGTCTGCCTTTTTGCCTTGGCTGATGCGCGCCAGCACATCGCCGGTGGCCGGTTCAACGCTGTCAAACCCCTTGCCCGACTTGCTAAACGCACCGTTAATAAAATGCCCAAACGCTTGTTTGTTGGCCTTCAGCCAATCGCGGGCTTGGCTGTCATCTTCATATGAGGGACCATAATTCATCGATTCAAAATAGCTCGCTATTGTCATGGGTTATCCAATCGGGTGACGACGCAGCGCCGAATAGGCCCCGTCAATATTATGTTCTAATTGCCGTTCTATATCCGCCAAAAGGCTGGAAGCACCGATACGAAAAAGATTGGGCCGCAGCCAGTCATTGCCGAGTTCCTCTTTCATAAGGCTTTGATATACCAGAATATCTTTGGCTTTCGATATGCCGCCAGCCGGTTTATACCCAACCTTGTATCCGGTCATTTTCTGATACTCTCGGATGGCTCGGATCATGGTTAGGGTGACGGGCAAGGTAGCATTCACCGGCTCTTTACCCGTCGAAGTTTTGATAAAATCCGCCCCCGCCATCATGCAGACAAGGCTGGCTTTGGCGACATTTCGGAGGGTCATCAGCTCACCTGTGGCCAGAATAGTTTTCATATGTGCAGGCCCACAAGCGGCGCGAAATTCCTGAATTTCAGCGTAAAGCGCTTGCCAGTTGCCCGTCAGCGCATGTTCGCGGGTGATGACAATATCGATTTCCGCAGCCCCCGCAGCAACGCTGGCTTTGATTTCTTCAAGTTTTTGCGCATGCGGGTTCAGCCCCGCCGGAAAGCCGGTAGAAACCGCCGCCACCGGAATACCGCTGCCTTTTAACGCCTCAACAGCCGTGGCAACAAACCGGTGATAAACACAGATCGCGCCAGTCATAATACGAAAATCCGCCATGCCCATCGCTGCCAGAATATCGGGGCGCACCGGCTGCATGGCCTTGGCACAAAGCCGTTTGACCCGCCCAACCGTGTCGTCACCACTTAATGTCGTGAGGTCAATACAGGTCACCGCATTCAACAACCAAGCCGCCTGCGCGTCTTTTTTAACCGCACGCCGCCCCGGCAATGCCGCCACCCGCCGCTCGCTGGCGGATTTATTGACCCGTACTGCATCCACAACCGCCATATCCAATGGCATTCCCGGATTACGTTTTACGATGCCCATCGGAATGGTCTTGCCGCTGGAACGCTCAGATACTGTGTTGGCCATATACCCTCCACCCCCATCGAATCGAGGGGTCTTTTTAACAGGATGGGTCATTTTTGTTGCAAAGTAAACATTTTTTGTTATTATTCCAACAAAGAGGATTTCATGAGCAAACATTCCAGAATTACAAAACTGCAACAGCTTATCGCACAAAACCGCAGTCTGCACATGCGGGCCGCGGCTGATTTGCTGAATGTTTCAGAAATGACCATCCGCCGAGACATCCGCGACCATCCCGCCCTGTTTGACACATTGGGTGGCCATATTATCGCGCCCGAAACCCCAGCCCCCTATGATCTGGGCCGCGCGGCTGACCTGAACAAAGCCAGCAAAAAAGCCGCCTGTCTGCACTGCCTGCCTTTGATAAAAGCCGGCGATACAATTTTTATAGATTGCGGCACAACACTGGTGAATCTGGTAGACATGCTGTGTGATGACCTGCCGATTACGGTAATTTGTTATGCCATGAATGTGGCTGACCGGGCCATTCGCAAACTCAATATCAAACTGGTGCTGATTGGCGGCGAATACCACCCCAAAACCGCCTCATTTTCCTTACTGAAAGACGACAAAGCATTTGACAACCTCGCCATCAACACCGCATTTCTATCCGCAGCAGGCTTTGACAAAACCCTAGGCGCAACCTGTAGCTCCTTCCACGAGGCCAGCCAAAAACGCAGCGCCATGCAACGGGCACAAAAAACCGTTCTCGTGATTGATAACAGCAAATTTGGCAAATCAAGCGCCGCACATTTTGCCAATGCAACCGATTTTGACCATATTTTCAGCCAACTCGGCGCATTAGCCCCTTAATCCGTCCCATTTCTTCTTTTCAAAAATACTCCTGCCGGAGGCAGCCGAGGCGAAGCCGAGGCCATGCCCAAAGGCAAGCGTCGAATTTCTAAAAGAAATTCTGATGCTGAACTGCGGGAGCATTCCTTGATCCTGACTAAAACCTCAACCTGTTTCCGGCCTTCACTTAAGCGCCGCGCAGGCGGCTGTCATGCGGTCACAGGCCTTGACCAGATTTTCCATCGAAGTTGCATAGGAAATCC
Organism: Rhodobacterales bacterium; assembly: GCA_003228875.1. Taxonomy (GTDB): domain Bacteria; phylum Pseudomonadota; class Alphaproteobacteria; order Rhodobacterales; family Rhodobacteraceae; genus UBA3077. The sequence continues at coordinate 2,852 of QIGK01000111.1, read as the reverse complement.
GAATATTCGGATCAAAATCAAACGCCGCGCCGGGCACAACCGCTAGGTCATATGCCTCAAGAAAATAGCGCGCCAGATCAGTGGAAGACGTAATTTCCATTCCATCAGCTGTTCGCAAACCCATCAAACCCGAGCAATCAGGGAAAAGATAAAACGCCCCCTCAGGCGCATGGCATTTCAGCCCGCACATATCTTTCATACGGCCCAAAACATAATCGCGCCGCAACTGAAATTCCGCTGCACGCTCCGCCAGCACCTCTTGCGGGCCATCCAGCGCTTCAATTGCCGCGGCTTGGCTCATTGACGGAGGACTGCCATTATTCTGGGAAAGAATTTTAACAATCGCAGACATCAATTCAGATGGTCCGCCACCATAACCAATTCGCCAGCCTGTCATCGAATAGGCTTTAGAAACCCCGTTCAAAGTCAGAGTCCGCTCCGCTAGCCTTGGCTCCACCTGCGCGGGCGTGACAAAAGCAAAATTGCCATAAGTAATGTGTTCATAAATGTCATCGGCCAGCACCCAGACATGTGGGTGGCGCAGCAACACATCTGTCAGGGCTTTCATTTCATCCCAATTATACGCGGCACCCGTCGGGTTGCTGGGGGAATTCAACATCACCACGCTGGTTTGCGGGGTAATCGCCGCCTCCAGATCATCCGCTTGCAGTTTAAACCCTTTGGATTGCGGGCAGCGCACCGGCACGGCAATGCCGCCTGCCAGCTTGATCATGCCGCCATAAGACGCCCAGCAAGGCGTGGGCAAAACCACCTCGCTGCCCGGCTCCAGCATCGCTTGCAGCCCGTGATACAACAGCGGTTTAACCCCTGCATCAATGACAATCTGGTCCGCTGTGAAATCCAAACCATTATCGCGCTTGAATTTGCGCGCCACCGCCGCGCGCAACGCCGCCGTTCCCGAAACATCGGTATATTTGGTGATATTGTTGCTAATCGCCTCAATGCCCGCTTGTTTGACATTATCCGGCGTCGGGAAATCCGGTTCGCCAACGCTAAGGTCAACAATATCGCGCCCCTCAGCTTTCAGGCGATTGGCAAGGCTGAAAATTCGGCTGATGGCTGAGGGCGTAAACCCATCCATCAAACTGCTAAGCTGGGCCATATTGGGAACCTTTTTATTTAACATAAGCGAAGCAAACATCGCTGAAACAAAATTGACAAGCAGAACTTAAGGTGAGGGGTAAACCAATGCCAAAAGCGCCTTTGTATCAAACCCATCATCCGTCACGCGCGCGACTTGATCTTCAATCAACTGCGCCCTGTTATGGCCTAAAACATCATCGGCAAACATATGGAATTTCTTGCTGATTTCCGCGTCGGAAAGCGGATCATCAGGATCACCACGCGGCGAATAAGCTTTGCTTTGCAATTCCCGCCCGTCTTTCAAATATAGCGTCACATCTGCCCAGCGTTTCTTGATGCTGATCTTATTGTAATGCTCAGTTTCTTCCAAAACAGTCGCGCGACTGATGCGTAATATTTCTGGGTCATTCAACACATCCGGCTGCAATTCTGCCACGCCTATATTACCGCGCACTGCCATGATCGCAAAAGGATACGCAATTGCATAGGTCACCTCATCTATTGTTTTAGGCTCATGCCCTGCCAGTTTGGTAGCGTTGTGAAAAGTTGAAATTCGCGCGCTTATGATCATTTCACTACTTAGATTATTTTCCTGCATCATGTCATGCACCGCATCAATGGCCGGATGCGCCCAGCGGCACACTGGATAGGCTTTGTAATGGGTGCCCTCAATATCCCAGCGGGTGCCCAAATCATCCCAAAACGGCGCGGCATCGTCACCCTCTATGGTAATTGCCGGCGCGCCTGTAAAGCCCTCCAACGCCAGAAATGCCGCGCTAACGCCTGTGGGTGCGCCCCAGCCGACACCATCACGTAACATAGTCGGGTATTCAATGCAGCGCATCATCTGGCTGCGCGGCCCGTGATATTCGGCAATGCCAACCGCATGGCGCAGCTGATCATCAGACAACCCCAATAACCGCGCCGAGGCCGCAGCAACGCCCACCGCTGTCCACGCGCCCGATGTATGATAATCCGGCACCGTCGCGTGTAAAGTCAGCCCGGCACGATAAGAAATCTCATAACCAATCGTCAGCGCCAAAATCAATTCTTGCCCCGAAATTGACCGGTTCAGGGAGTCAACAACAGCTAAAATCGCTGGTAATAGCGCTGATCCCGCATGGCCTTTTGCAGGCGAAAAACCGTCATGGGCATCAACAGAATCAACGCCAAAGGCACCAGCCATTGCCGCGCCCATTGGGCTGACATTTGCGCCATCAAACAAAAGCCGCGCGCTGGGTGTGGTCTCACCGCATGGCATATGGCCTGTGGCAAACCTCCGAGTGATCTTTGAAAGCTGTGTCTGGCTGCCAATTGCAGCAACGCCAATGGTGTCCAGCAAGCTGCGCTGCATGATCGCCACGATATATGGCGGTATGTCTTCATACTGCAAGTTCAGAACAAAATCGGAAAATGTCTTTTTTGTCATAATATGCTACGCCTTTGGGCTTGTCAGGAAAAGCTTTCTCGGATTAGCTGCGCCAAGTCTTACAAAAAAGCGACCTGATTGGATACAAAATGACGCTCGGTGAATATTTGGTGAAATTGCTGGAAAATTATGGTGTTGATACGGTTTTTGGCATCCCCGGTGTGCATACTGTTGATATGTATCGCGGCTTGGCGAATTCAACTATCCAGCACATCACACCGCGCCATGAACAGGGTGCCGGATTTATGGCTGACGGCTATGCCCGCGCCTGTGGAAAGCCGGGTGTGGCGCTGCTGATCACCGGCCCCGGGCTTACCAA
>QIGK01000051.1 GCA_003228875.1 Rhodobacterales bacterium | reverse complement strand
GAAAATGGTCGGGGCGAGAGGATTCGAACCTCCGACCTACGGTACCCAAAACCGCCGCGCTACCAGGCTGCGCCACGCCCCGACGAGGCTTGATCTAATGGGGTTTGCTTGAAATGAAAAGCGCTAATTTCAAATATTAATCATCGCAGGGCCAGATCGCCAAATCGGCATCAATTTGAGGATGTTTGATTTGCGCACCCTCTGTAATACCCAACAAAGAGGCCATCCCGCCATTGATTTCGAATACATATTGAATGTCTGTGCCACCGGGAATCGATGTCGCATCCAAAGGAATTGCGTTTTCATGAATCCGTAAAACTTCACCGGTTTCACCAATGAAAAGCATATCGAGCGGAATCAGGGTGTTTTTCATCCAAAACGACACAGATCTCGGAGCATCGTAAACAAAAAGCATACCCGAAAACGCATCCATGGATTCTCGGTTCATCAACCCCGTGGCGCGCAGTTCATTGGTATCGGCAATTTCGATGACAAAACGTGACGTGTTCGCACCGCTTTTGATGTCTAGCCGCCCGATATCGCAATCCAGTGCAGCAACGCTTCCGGCATTAAGGCTGACAATCGCCGCTAATAATGCTCCTATTCCCTTAAACTGAGCCATTTAACGGTCTATCCCATGAATAAAGTGAGCCTGCCATACGTCCACGCGGTCCATCAACGACTTGCACCGCGATTGCCTCACCGGGGGAAAGATCAGAAAACCCGTATTGGCGCATGACCTCCATATGCAGAAAAATATCTTCGGAGCTGCCAAAAGTATTTGCAAATCCAAAACCTTTGGCTTTGTCAAACCATTTGACCCGTGCGGGTGCCAAAGCTACCCCCTCAACATTTGGCAAGGGGATCGAATTTTCAGAAACATGAACTTCGCCCAATGTTTCTATAGGTGCATGGATTTCAAATATTTCAGCAGCCTGTCGGCCACGTTCGGTTTCTTGCACTGCAAACACAATTTCTGCGCCCTCTGCCACCGAACCCCGTCCGAAATTTCGTAAAACATTTGCGTGAAGAAGGATGTCACCGTTTGTGTCATCTGCGACAACAAACCCGTATCCTTTTGCGGCATCAAACCACTTAACTCGGCCTTTTATCATATGTCCCCGTTATGCTTAATATTTCAACGCGCTAGATAGGCCAATCACCACACAAATGAACAGAACTGCCGCCGCCACGCAAAGTATTATAGGTTCAGGGATCAAGTGTAAGCAAGCCTGACATAAAGGTTTCACCACATTTTAGGCGGATTTTTACCACTTTTTGGCCAAATTTTGGAATAATTGCCTTAAGGGTTAAGGCGTGAAACATCCCAAGGGTCATCTGAAGTGGTTCTTTGCCACTTGAACCGGTCATGCAAACGGTGTTTGCCATCAGCCCAAAACTCTATCTCAACAGGAAAAATCTGAAACCCGCCCCAAAATGGTGGGCGTTTGGGTTTCACGCCATGGGCCAACGTTATGCCCGCAACCCGTTTAACCAGCGCCGCCCGCGATTCCAGCGGTTGTGATTGGTGTGATGCCCACGCGCCTAATTTGCTTTGCAAGCCTCGCGATTCAAAATAAGCGTCAGCCGCTGGCCCGTCTTCTTTGACAACATAGCCCCGCACCCGCACTTGGCGACGCAAAGATTTCCAATGCATCACAAAAGCGCACTTGCCATTGCTTGAAATCTCGACCGACTTAGCGCTGATATAATTGGTATAAAAAACAAATGAATCCTCGGTGATGTCTTTTAACAAAACCATACGTGCATTTGGCATTCCATCCGCATCAACGGTGGCCAACGCGATGGCGGTTGGGTCGTTTGGCTCAGTCAGCGATGCCTCTGCCAGCCAATCACGCGCAATCAAAAATGGGTCTTCTCCGGCAAATATGCCGCTGCGAGATGGGTTTGTCATCGATGCCTCCTGACCGGTTACTTTGCCAGTATCGCGCAATCATTCTTGAAGCTGCAAGCGCATTCCTTTAGACATTGTCGGATTGGGCAATAACAAAAGGGTTAAACCATGGGCTCGGGACTAATGAGTGGAAAGCGTGGCCTTATAATGGGCGTCGCAAACAATAAATCCATCGCATGGGGGATTGCCCGCATGTGCCATGAACAAGGTGCCGAACTGGCGTTTACTTATCAGGGTGATGCGCTTGGCAAACGGGTTAAACCGCTGGCCGCATCCATTAACGCTGACATCGTTCTGCCATGTGACGTAACCGATAGCGATTCGATTGACGCGGTTTTCGCTGAACTGGAAGAAAAATGGGGCAAGCTGGATTTTTTGGTCCATGCCATTGGATTTTCGGACAAAAACGAGTTGCGCGGCCGTTACGTAGACACCAGCGCGGCAAATTTCGCCATGACCATGGATATTTCAGTTTATTCGTTTACTGCTGTGGTGCAACGGGCCGAAAAAATGATGCCCGATGGCGGCGCCTGCTTGACGCTTACTTATTTTGGCGCAGAGCGGGTTATGCCCCGTTATAACGTCATGGGTGTCGCCAAGGCCGGGTTAGAGGCCTCGGTGCGTTACATGGCCATGGATTTGGGGCCAAAAAATATTCGGGTAAATTCCCTTTCTGCTGGGCCAATTAAAACGCTTGCCGCCAGCGGCATTGGTGATTTTCGGTATATCCTGAAATGGAATGAACTGAATTCACCGTTGCGGCGCAATGTTACGACCGATGATGTGGGCAAATCGGCAATGTATCTGCTGTCAGACCTTTCCAGCGGCGTTACCGGCGAAAACCACCATGTTGATTGCGGATATCATGTAGTCGGCATGAAAGCCGAAGACGCCCCTGACATTGATGTAGTCACAGGAAAAAAAGAATGACTGACCAGCTTCCCCATGAAAAAGGGTTCCATATATCTTGGGACCAAATCCACCGCGATAGCCGCGCGCTTGCTTGGCGACTTGAAAAAATGGGCCCCGATGGCGGCACATGGAAAGCCATTGTTGCCATAACGCGCGGCGGCATGGCACCAGCGATGATCATCGCGCGCGAATTGGATATTCGCACCGTCGATACCATCAGCATTAAGTCTTATGATGACCAATCCCGCTCCGAAGCGATTGTGCTGAAATCACCGGACGCAGCCCTGATTGGCGACGGAACCGGGATTTTGATTGTCGATGATCTGGTGGACACCGGCAAAACCCTTGAAGTGGTCAAGAAAAAATATCCCAAAGCCCATATTGCAACGGTTTATGCCAAACCAATGGGCCGCCCGATGGTCGACAGTTTTATCACCGAAGTTTCCCAAGATACGTGGATTTTCTTTCCGTGGGACATGGCGATGCAATATGTTGAACCCTACCGAGGCACCGACTAAATGGATCGGTCGCCGCGCCAGCTTAAATTGGCTCCGGCCACCCGCGCAGCCCAAGCCCTTCGCCATATTGATGAGAAAACCGGCGCGGTGACCCCAGCTATTGAGCTTTCTTCCACTTATGCGCGCGATGATCAAGGTGAGGGTCGGCAGGACTATATCTATGCACGTTCCGGAGGCCCAACCATCAAAACCACAGAGGCACTTTTGGCCGATCTGGACGGCGGCGAGGACGCCATGGTTTTTGCATCCGGCATGGCGGCAATTGTTACAGTTTTGGAAACCTTGCGCGCCGGTGACCATGTTGTTGCGCCCAACGTCATGTATCATGGCGTTATCAACTGGTTGTTGCATATCGAGCAAACGCGCGGCGTCAAGGTCACACTGTTTGATGCCACAATGCCCGCCGCGCTGTCAGACGCTGTGCGTGCCGAAACCAAACTGGTCTGGATCGAATCGCCCATCAACCCGAATTGGGATGTGATTGATATTGCAGAGGCTGCCAAAATCACGCATTCGGTGGGCGCAAGACTGGTGGTTGACAGCACTGTTGCCCCTGCCTGCACCACAAAAGCGCTTTCGCTAGGCGCAGATCTGGTTTTTCAATCCGCCACCAAATATCTTGGCGGCCATTCCGATATTACCGCAGGGGTGTTAACCTGCGCCAAAGCCGACGAATTTTGGGCTGAACTGCAAAACATCCGAACCTTGACCGGCAATGTCATGGCAGCATTTGAGGCATGGTTGTTGGTGCGCGGCATCCGCACCTTGTTTTTGCGTTATGAGCGGGCCTCGTCGAACGCTTTGCGGATCGCGCAACATTTTGAAAACCATCCTAAAATTGACAAAGTGATTTACCCCGGCCTGCCATCACATCCCGGCCATGCTATTGCCCGTAAACAGATGAAAAACGGCTTTAGCGGCATGATTTCCTTGTTGATGAAAAACCGCCAAACCGCCCATGATATTAGCCGTTTTGTGCAAGTGTTTATCAACGCAACATCGCTTGGCGGGGTCGAAAGCCTGATTGAACATCGCATCAAGGTTGAGGGGCCAAATTCGATTGTGCCCGATACATTGCTGCGCCTTAGCATCGGTATTGAGGACGCGGATGATCTGATTGCCGATATTGAACAAGCGTTGGAACGTGCTGGATGAAATCGCTGGACCAATCGCCGCTTGACCCTGATTTTGTCCAGAATCCCTATCCGTTTTATGATATCGCACGCGAACAAGGCCCGCTATTCCACTGGAATGATTACAGTATTCCTTGTGCGACGGGCTTTTCATCCGTCAATGATCTGTTGCGCGACCGCAGGTTCGGTCGTGAAATGCCCGCTGATCTAAAGGCTGAAACGCCTGAACATCTCGCATCTTTTTACGCGTTGGAACAACATTCCCTGTTGGAGTTGGAGCCCCCAAAACATACCCGAATTCACAGCCTGCTGGTGCGGACATTCACCAACCGCCGCGTTAATGATCTGGCCCTTGAAATTGACCAAATCAGCCATCTTCTTTGTGATAAGATTAACGATCAACCATTTGATCTTATTAAAGACTTTGCTGAACATATTCCGGTCATAATCATTTGCCGAATGCTTGGGGTCCCCGAAGACATGGGGCCTCAGTTGTTGCGTTGGAGCCATGACATGGTGGCCATGTATCAAGCCCGCCGCGATCGCGACATAGAAGACCGCGCTGTTACCGCCAGCCTTGCTTTTTCTGACTATATCCAGCAATTAATGCTCGAACGCCAAAAAAACCCGCAAAATGATCTAATTTCGCACCTGATTAAAGCCCGAAATCAGGATGAAAAATTGTCTGAAAAAGAACTTATAACAACCTGTATTCTTTTACTTAATGCCGGTCACGAAGCCACCGTTCATAGTATTTCCAACGCGGTCAAGGTTTTGCTGGAAACCGGTCAGCCGCCTATTTCCTTTTTCAAAGATGAAAAAAGCACCTTACGCGCGGTTGATGAAACCATCCGTTTTGATCCGCCTTTGCACATGTTCACCCGTATCGCGTTGTAAGACATGCGGGTTTTTGACCATGATTTTAAGCGCGGTGACAGTGTTGGCCTGATGCTTGCTGCGGCCAATCGTGACCCTGAGCGCTATGAAAACCCTAATCAGTTTGATGTTGCTCGTGGCGGCGTTGGCCAGCTTGGCTTTGGCGCGGGCTTGCATTTTTGCATTGGCGCCCCGTTGGCGCGACTGGAAATGGCTATTGCTTTACCAATTTTGTTTGAGCGATTCCCAGACTTGGAAATTTCCGAACAACCGGTTTATGCCAACCGTTATCACTTTCACGGCCTTGAAAAGTTGATGGTTCAGGTATGAATCAGGACGAATCAGATAAGCTGGTGCATGATGAAAATGGCGGCCTGCCCCGCCTTTTGGAAATAATGCGCCGGTTACGAGACCGACAATTCGGCTGCCCCTGGGATATTGAGCAGGATTTCAAGTCCATCGCGCCTTATACCATAGAAGAAGCTTACGAGGTCGCAGACGCAATTGAACGTAACGCCATGGATGAATTGCCCGGTGAACTTGGTGATTTGCTGCTGAATGTCATCTATCATGCCCAAATGGCCACCGAAATCGGGGCCTTTGATTTTGACGATGTGGTGCAATTAATTTCCGACAAAATGATCTACCGCCACCCGCATGTTTTTGGTGATGAAAGCCGCGACAAAACCGCAGAGCAACAGGTGGTGGACTGGGAACAAATCAAAGCCAAGGAACGTAAAAACAAAAAAGCAGTTTCGGTTCTGGATGGCATAGCCTTGGGCCTGCCCGCCCTGACCCGCGCCATTAAATTGCAGAATCGCGCTGCACGGGTTGGGTTTGACTGGCCTGAAACAGAGCAAGTTCTGGATAAAATAATTGAGGAAAGCGCAGAGCTGGTCGAGGCTCGTAATCAACTGTCAATTGACGAAGTAGAAGAAGAATTTGGTGATTTAATGTTTGTGATGGCTAATCTTGCGCGGCATTTGAAAGTTGATCCAGAAACTGCTTTGCGCAAAGCCAACCAAAAATTCACCCGTAGATTCAATGCCATAGAAACTGAATTAGCCAAAAAAGGCCAATCTCCGGCGCAATCAACCCTAACTGAAATGGATGCTTTGTGGGATGCGGTTAAAGCCAATGAGAAGCAGAATATTGCTGACTAAAACACTTAAGTATTGACCCGACTAAAACACTTGGGTATTTATCTGACTGATTTAGTCAACAATGGAGCACCCCATGAAATTCCTTGCCATAATTGCAACCTTGATCAGCACATCGGTGGTGGCGCAAGAGGTTAACATCTACTCCAGCCGGCAACCGGACTTAATTAACCCGATATTAGAAGCCTTTACCGCTGAAACCGGAATTTCGGTCAATGTTGTGTTTTTGAAACAAGGCATGCTGGAACGGCTGATAGCCGAAAACCGGCGATCGCCAGCTGATGTTATTCTGACCACCGACATTGCAAATCTGGATGCTGCCCAACAAGCAGGGGTGATTCAACCGGTTAAATCTGAAACTATTACTACCGCCATTCCCGCACCCTATCGTGACCCTGATGGCAACTGGTTTGGCCTGACCTCAAGGGCACGCATTCTGTATGCATCGGTGGATCGTGTTGGCGACGGCGAAATAACCACTTATGAGCAGCTTGCAGACCCGATTTGGCGCGGCCGGATTTGTTCACGCTCGGGTACCCATGACTATAACATCGCACTGGTTGCCGCCTATTTGGTCCATTATTCCGAACAAGAAACCATTGATTGGCTCACAGCCGTAAAAGCCAATCTTGCGCGGCGACCACAAGGCAATGATCGCGCGCAGGTTAAGGCGATTTGGGCAGGCGAATGTGACCTTGCGATTGGCTATACCTATTATATGGGGGCAATGCTGGCTGATCCGGAACAGGTTCAATGGGCCGAATCGGTTAAGCTGATATTCCCGACTTTGGGCAATGCCGGCACCCATATCAATATTTCCGGCATGGCCATGACGGCATCGTCTCCAAATCCTGAAAACGCGCTAAAGCTGATGGAATTTCTGGTTGGCGACTTGGCGCAAAGCATTTATGCCGAAGCAAATTATGAATACCCGTTACGCAAAGATACGCCTGCCAGCGCGCTGGTGGCGGGATGGGGTGAATTCACTGCTGATCCAACCCCGCTGGTTGATATTGCGCGCCTGCGCGGCCGTGCCTTGCAAATAGTCGAAATCGTCGATTTTGACGGCTAAAATCCAATTAACCCCGCGCTGAAACAAGCGCGGGTTTTTTTTGTTTTCCTCTGACCAAATTGTGTTAAGCCGATCTTGCTCACAAAGGAAACCAGATGACAGTTCTGCAAATCGCATCGTTAATGATTGTCATGGCTGGGTTATTTGGCTCAATAAATTACTTTTTTCTTAGACTGCCCTCCTCCATCGGTATTCTTGTGGTGGCGTTGGTGGCATCCTTGCTGGTGATGCTGCTGGATGCCTTTGCCCCTCAACTTAATTTGCTGGAAACCATCCGCCCTGCGGTGGAAAATCTTGAGTTTTCCGACACGTTGCTGGAAGGCATGCTGGGGCTGTTGCTGTTTGCCGGCGCGCTGCATGTCAATGTTGCTGATCTGCGCGCGCAGGCATGGACAGTAGCACTGATGGCCACCCTTGGGGTTGGTCTTTCCACTGCGATCGCTGGTTTTGGCCTGCACTTGATCCTTGGCGTGCCGCTGATCGTGGCGCTGGTTTTTGGAGCGCTGATCTCGCCAACCGATCCGGTGGCGGTGCTTGGGGTGCTGCGAAAGGCCAAGCTGCGCAAAACCCTTGAAACCCAGATTGCCGGCGAAAGCCTGTTTAATGACGGGGTTGGCTATGTGGTGTTCCTGTTCATTGTGGCGCTGGCCTTTCCAACCGAAGGCAGCAATGAAGCCAGCCTGTGGTCCGCCTTAGCCTTGTTTGGCCGCGAAGCCATTGGCGGGGCCATGTTGGGCGCATTTCTGGGCTGGACAGTGTTTCAGGTCATGAAGCGGATTGATGACTACCCGCTAGAGGTGTTGCTATCCTTGGGCCTAGCACTTGGCGGCTATGAGCTGGCGCTATATTTGCATATGTCCGGCCCGATCATGGCAGTGGTTGCGGGGCTGTTTATTGGCGATGTTGGCACGAAACACGGCATGAGCCACCAAGCCCGCGAATACCTAACCGCATTCTGGACCCTGATTGACGAAATTCTCAATGCATTGCTGTTCCTGATGATCGGCATTGAAGTCTTTGCCATTACTTTTGATATGGATGCGGTTCTGGCCGGAATGTTGGGTATTGTGCTGTCTCTAGTCGCCCGTCTTGTCGCTGTTTCAGTGCCAATTACCCTGTTATCGCCATGGATTAAACACCGCCGCGATGTGATCCCTATTATGACATGGGGCGGGCTAAAAGGCGGCATATCGGTGGCGCTGGCCCTGTCAATTCCTGAAAATGAATGGAAACCGCTGATCCTGACCATCACCTATATCGTGGTGCTGTTCAGCATCATTGTTCAGGGCCTGACCATTGCGCCGCTGGCAAAGAAACTCGGCAAAGGGCAAGACCAGCCGTGAACCTGTCAGACATTAAAATCGCCGCCAAACAGCTTTCTGGCAAAATCATCCAGACACCGGTTGTTGATCTCCGGCAAACCGGTTTGGAAACGCTGCTTCCCAAGGGCAGCCGCGTGTCGATGAAACTTGAATTGCTGCAAAAAGCCGGATCTTTCAAAGCGCGCGGCTGTTTTTTGGCGATGGCGGCCCTAACCGATGTACAGCGCAAAGCCGGAGTAGTTGCAGCCAGCGCTGGCAATCATGCACTGGCAGTGGCATGGGCGGCGCAAAACATTGGTGTTCATGCCAAAATCGCGGTGCCGCGTGCGGCGGACGCCCTTCGCCTTAACGGTTGTCGTGACCTAGGTGCGGAAATTATCCTGTGTGATAACATCCACCAAGCATTTGATGCCATGCAAGACATTGCACAATCGGAATCCCGCACCATCCTGCACTCGTTTGAAAGCCCTTATATGTCGTTAGGCGCAGCAACCTGCGGGCTAGAATACCACAACGCCGTGCCGGATCTGGATATTGCCATCTTGCCGGTGGGCGGTGGTGGGTTAATCAGCGGCATGGCTGCGGCGTTTAAGTTAACGAACCCAGCGATTGAGATTTACGGCGTTGAACCTTTTGGCGCCGATTCGATGTATCGCAGCTTTCAATCCAGCAAGCCGGAGGCTTTGGCAAAAGTAAGCAGCGTTGCAGATTCGCTAAGCTCTCCGACTGCTTTGCCATACACGTTTGGTCTGGCCCAAAAATATGTGACCGAGATTGTCAGGGTCAGCGATGATGCCTTGCGCGATGCAATGCGGATCATGAACATCAGTCTGAAACTGATGCCTGAACCGGCCTGCGCTGCATCTTTGGCAGGGGCGCTCGGGCCGCTCCGCCAACAATGCACCGGTAAAAAGGTTGGTCTATTGGCCTGTGGCAGCAATATCAGCCTTAATAAATTCACCACACTGACAACGTAACCACCCCAACCCTTTCCCCGCCGAGGCATGGCCTCGCTTGGCTCGGCTTTGCGGTATTCAATAATCATCTGGGAACGTCCAACTTTAACCCAATGTTGGCGCAACAGGGATCTTAAATAACCCATAAATCAATTCCGACGCTCGGCCCGTTGGGTTTCAGGAATAACGGTTTCCCCATATGAAAAACCGCGTTATAGTCAAACCCCAACCAATAGCGGGCCGCCATGACCACCGACACAATCCTAAAACGCTGCGAAAAAGCGGGGCTTCGCATGACCGGCCAGCGCCGCGTTATTGCCGAAGTTCTGGAAGGTTGGTTTGACCATCCCGACGTTGAAGAAATTTACAAAAGCGCCAGTAAGGTTGATCCTAAAATCAGCCTCGCCACCGTGTATCGTACTGTTAAATTGTTTGAAGAAACCAATATCCTTGAGCGCCACGAATTTGGCGATGGCCGAAGCCGCTATGAAGACGCCGAACGCGACCATCACGACCATCTGTTTAACGTGCAAACCGGTGAAGTAATTGAATTTTGTGACCCTGAAATCGAAACTTTACAGGAAAAAATCGCTGCCAAACTGGGCTATAAATTGCTTGGCCATAAAATGGAGCTTTACGGCGTCCCGATCTCTGATAAGGATGAGACCTGACACTTAATAAGGTCTTTCCAATGCAGCTTCGATTCTCTGAAAACCTGAATGGTATTGTGCTTATGGTGTTGTCGATGTTGGGCTTTGCCATTGCCGATACCGGTATAAAATTGCTGAATGGCGCGGTGCCGGTGGGCCAGTTATTGATGCTGCTTGGCGCGGGCGGCGCAGTGGTTTTTGCTCTGGCAGCCAAAAGTCAAAACCACCGGCTTATCAGCCCTGCCCTCAAAAACCGTTCAGTTCAAATGCGCGCTTTTGGCGAGGTGATCGGCACCATCGGTTTTGTTACAGCTCTGACCCTGACCACCATATCAGGCGTTTCGGCCATTTTGCAGGTCACGCCATTAATCATCACATTCGGTGCGGTGATATTTCTGAATGAAAAGGTCGGCATTTATCGCTGGAGCGCAATTTTTGTTGGCTTTGCCGGTATGCTGCTTATCTTGCGGCCGGGTTCTGAGGCCTTTGACCCAAATATGATTTACGCAGTGGTCGGGGTGATCGGCCTCGCCATACGTGATCTCGCGACCCGCACTGCGCCGCGCTCCATCCCTGCCCTGGTTCTGGCGTTTTACGGCTTTACCGTTATTATCCCGACCGGTGCAATCATGATGCTGGTGACCGGTCAGGCTGTCTGGCCCGGCGCAGTTCAGTGGCTTTTGCTGATTGGCATCTTGGGCTTTGACGTCATTGCCTATTTCGCCATCATTTTGGCGATGCGGATGGGCGATGTTTCTGTCATCACACCGTTTCGCTATTCGCGCCTGATTTTTGCGATGATCATCGGGGTTTTGATTTTTGATGAGGTGATCGATATTTGGATGATCGCCGGATCAGCCATTATTCTGGCTTCCGGCCTGTTCACAATTTACCGCGAAAGACGTGTTGCAGCGCAATAAGCGCTTCCCTCTGCGGGTCTTGCGCGCTAAAACCCCACGAGCCCAGCAATTTTGACCACAGGACAAAACCAATGAGCGCCATCGTAGACATCACCGCCCGCGAAATTCTTGACAGCCGCGGCAATCCGACAATTGAAGTAGACGTCGTGCTAGAAGACGGCTCCATGGGCCGCGCTGCTGTGCCATCGGGTGCCTCCACCGGCGCACATGAGGCAGTGGAACTGCGCGATGGGGACAAATCCCGTTACGGTGGCAAGGGTGTTTTAAAAGCCGTTGATGCAGTAAACGGCGAAATTGCTGAGGAATTACTTGGAGTTGAGGCGATTGATCAGGTTGGTATCGATCAAATTTTATGTGACCTTGACGGCACGCAAAATAAATCCCGCCTAGGGGCCAACGCCATTCTCGGCGTATCTCTGGCCGTTGCCAAAGCCGCCGCAGATTTTCTGGGCATGCCGCTTTATCGTTATATCGGCGGCACATCGGCCCGGGTTTTGCCAGTGCCGATGATGAACATCATCAATGGTGGTGAACATGCTGATAACGCGATTGATATTCAAGAATTCATGGTGATGCCGGTGGGTGCTGACAGTTTGGCAGATGCCGTGCGCATCGGTGCCGAGATTTTCCACACGCTTAAGGCAGAACTTTCCGCCGCTGGCCATAACACCGGTATCGGCGATGAGGGCGGCTTTGCCCCTGACTTGAACTCTACCACAGACGCGCTTGATTTCATTATGAAATCCATTGAAAAAGCAGGCTATAAACCCGGCGAAGATGTTTACCTAGCACTGGATTGCGCGGCCTCTGAATATTATTCTGATGGTATCTATGACATGAAAGGCGAAGGCATAAAACTGACTTCGGCTGAGAATGCTGCGTATCTGGCGGCACTTGCGGATAAATATCCGATTATCTCCATCGAGGACGGCATGGACGAAGACGACTGGGAGGGTTGGAAAATGCTGAACGACCTGATCGGAGATCGCTGCCAACTGGTTGGCGATGATCTGTTTGTGACCAACACGGAACGGCTGGCGCGCGGCATTTCCGAGGGTTCCGCCAATTCAATCCTTATAAAAGTCAATCAAATCGGCACCCTGACCGAAACCTTGAACGCGGTCGATATGGCCCATCGTAACCGCATGACCAGCGTCATGTCACACCGTTCTGGCGAAACCGAAGATTATACCATCGCTGACCTCGCCGTGGCCACCAATTGCGGCCAGATCAAAACCGGCTCGCTGAGCCGTTCGGACCGGCTGGCCAAATATAACCAGCTTATCCGTATTGAAGAAGAGCTGGGCGAGACCGGCATTTATGCTGGCCGCTCGGTTTTGAAACGCTAAGCTAATGACACCGGAATTCAGACAAGCCATCATTGATGTCTGTGACGCAAAAATCGCAAAAAAAGGCACCAATGTCGGCTTGTCATTCTATGCGTTTTTCAAAAACAAAAACGACAGGCCGGAACTGCTGTTTGAGGCGGCAGAATGGTGGATCAAAACCCACCAGCTTGACCATTTTGAAAAAGCCGTAAAAATTAAGCGTATGGTTGAAAACGGCCGGTGACCTTGCAGACGGTAACACAATGAATATTGCCAAAGACATCATTCAACACCTGAATCTAAAAACCCATCCCGAAGGTGGTTGGTACCGCCAAACATGGGTCGCCAATTCGATTGCCGCGCGGCCCTCGGGTAGCTGCATTTATTACTTGCTGGAAGCCAACCAAAAATCCCATTGGCACCGAATTGATGCAACCGAGATCTGGTATTTCAACGCCGGTGCGCCTCTTACTTTGTCGCTGGCCGAAAACGACGCAGGCCCGGTGCAACAAATTACCCTTGGCCCTGACATTCTGGCAGGGCAACACGGCCATTTCACCGTGCCAATTCAACATTGGCAATCGGCCCGATCCACGGGCGATTGGTCGCTGGTCAGTTGCTCGGTCTCACCTGCATTTGATTTTTCGGGGTTTCACATGGCCCCGCCAAATTGGCAGCCGGGGGATTGAACCCGCGCAACGCGGCGGCTAAAAGCCCCCAAAAGGAAACCCGATGACCGACACCGCCCAGATATACCTGCAAACCCCTGAACAGTTTGATCTTGCCGATTTCACGCCGGTTTTAGCCAAAATTCTGGATGCAATCCCCATCGCCTGTCTGCGGATTTCCATGACAACAAATGAAGCAAAAACACTTGGCCGCGCCGCGGATGCCTTGCGCGAAATTTGCCATAGCCGTGATATTGCCATTGTTATCGACAACCATTTTCGTCTTGCCGAAACCCACGGGCTTGACGGCGTGCATATTACCGATGGGGCCAAATCCATCCGCGAGGCACGTAAGCAACTCGGCAAAGACGCCATCATCGGCGCTTTTTGTGGCACTTCAAAACATGCGGGCATAACCGCTGCCGAAATTGGCGTTGATTATGTCAGCTTTGGCCCGCTGGCTGATACCGGCCTAGGTGACGGATCAACGGCATCACCAGAGCTTTTCCAATGGTGGTCAGAAATAATCGAAGTTCCAGTGGTGGCTGAAGGCGCCATAAATGACACGACACTGGCCAGCGTCAAAGACCACATTGATTTTATTTGCCTTGGCAAAGAAATCTGGGGCGAAAATGACCCGCAAGCCGCTTTGCAAGCCATAGTTGCCCAGTTAGGTTAAGTCGCCGCCAACAGGTTTTTCTGCACCCCTGCCCGCACCAGAATTTCCGCATCTTGCGACAGGTGCTTGCGGTCTGCGTAATCTGCGGCTTTAAGTGGCGGATGATAGGTCACCACAACTTTCCCGCCGCGCGACAGGCCAAACATTACCTTGGCATGGGCAAAAAACTCCATTTCGCCCCACCAGCCATAAAATTCTTTGGGCTGATTTTTTTGTGCAATATAAGTCACGCTAACCGGCTGCACCCACACGGAATCGCGCAGCTCCGCTGTATGAAAAACGCTGAACAAGGATGACTTGAACGGTAATACCCGTTGACCATCGCTGCTGGTGCCCTCGGGGAAAAAGCACAGCTTGTCGCCAGCCCTGATCCGCTCCGCCATGGCCGCTTGCTGGCGTTTGGCTTCGGTTGGTTTTCGCACAATAAATACCGTGCCAGAGACCCGCGCCATAAAGCCAATGCCGGGCCAGTTTGCCACCTCTGATTTTGAAACAAAATGGATATGAGCGGCGTTATGTAAGGTGAATATATCAATCCAGCTAGCATGATTGGCAACAATCGCGCCACCATGTTGCATTTCCTCACCTTGAATTTCCAGCGTCAGCCCGCAACATATCCGCCCGCAACGCCCCCATAGCCGGGCAATTTTGCCACTGATCAGGCGACCATTATACAGGCGTTCCAGCCAATAGGCCAAAACCAGCGCGCTAACCAAAACAACTGAAATCACGCCAAAAAACACTGCCCTGACAGAAAACCGCAGCCAGCCAAACACGCCAAGTTTGGGGTGTATGGGGGGGGTCACCGCGTTCCAAGCCATATTCTAGCCCCGATCCCGCGCGTAAAAATCTCGGTATTTTGTCACCATGCGTTTAGTGTCCATAATCAAACACACATCCACCGTGTTAAAATCCCGATCCACATAGGCCCCATCGCCGACAAACCCACCCAATCGCAAGTAAGCCTTGATAAGCGAAGGAATTTGCCGCAATGCCATCTTTTGATTAATCTGGTCAGCCGGCATCTGGTTCAGGCTGACATAATGCTTTTCAAGCACTTTAACCCGCAGATCATCCGGTGCCAGATAAGAATGATGCAAATGGGCCAACGCATTTTTAAGCGGGTCAATATCAGTCCCGTGAAACGACGCAACCCCAAACATAATTTCGATATTGTTTGAGGTCACATAATCCCCCAAACCATCCCATAGCAGATGAATGCCAACGCCGCCGCGATATTCTTTGGCAATGCAGGACCGCCCCAATTCAACAGTTTTTCGAGGGCTGGCTTCTAGTTTGGAAAGGTCATATTCACCAGCCCCGTAAAACCCGACACCGGCACGGGCTGCCCCATCTCGCATCAAACGGTAAACGCCAACAACATTTTGGTCAGCACCGTCAGAACCAATTGCTTTATCAATCAATAAAAGATGATCGAAAAACGGGTCAAACCGGTCTTGCTCTATCTTTTGCGAATGGTCCTCAGCACTAACATCCGCGCCCATTTCTTCAACAAAAACGCGGTATCTTAACCGCTGGGCCGCGCGAATATCCGCATCATTTTCCGCCAGCCTGACCTCAAACCGGTTTGCATCCGTTTTCATATATTGTGTCCGTGGCTAAGGGCCGGTCACAGGCCACAAATTGGCCATTTAACTATCGAAATTACCCGAAGATGGCAAGCCTCGCAAAAATTCATTTCCCGTTAACCAGATTGGTGCAATAGTTGCGCAATCCTTAATTCAGAATAAGTTCAAGATCAATTTCAGCCCCGTTAATAACCACTTTGCCCATATGTTCAAAATTTACCGTGATACGGTTATTTATCGCCGATTGCACTTGCCCCAACCCCCAATCGGGCTGTTTGGGGTGGCGCACCAACATTCCTGGGGTCAAGATCGTATTCAACACAGGCCCTTTCTTTGCAGGAGCATTTTATGCACCCAAAACATCTCGCTGATATGATTTCATCGCGAATTTGTCATGATCTTATAAGCCCGGTTGGTGCGATCAGCAACGGCGTCGAACTGATGCAGGAACTGAACGGCCCCTCGCCTGAAATGGAGCTGATAAGCCAAAGCGCTGAGAATGCCCAAGCCAAGTTGATGTTTTTTCGCGTGGCTTTTGGTGCCAGCAGCGTTGATGCCATGGTTAGCCACACCGCAGCAGCATCGGTTGCCCAAAAAATGTTTGCCAATGGCCGGATATCTGTTGAATTCTCAGAACCTTGGGGGGATCGAAATCGAAATCTGGTCAAGCTATTGTATTTATTGCTTTTATGTGTTGAATCCAGCCTGCCGCGCGGCGGTTTAATCCGGTGCCTGCCAACCGATTCAGGTTGGGAAATATCCGTCAAAAATGATCGGCTTGATCCGCCGGAAACCTTGTGGAAGGCATTATTAAACGGTGACGCGTTTGGCCAGTTGGCATCACAGGAAATCCAGTTTCTACTGGCACGCGACATTGCTGAGACCATCAACATCACCCTGACCGCACAGTTTTCGCCATCAACGCTGAGTTTACGATTCTAGCTGCAAACCATCGCGAAACCGCCGCATGTTTTGCTGATAATGCAACGCAGATTCCCGCAATGCATTGATTGCGGTAAAATCCAGTTGCCGGATAACCTTACCGGGGCTGCCCATCACCAATGCACCGTCTGGAATGTCTTTGCCTTCGGGAATCAACGCCCCTGCCCCAATTAGACAGTTTTTGCCAATTTTCGCACCATTTAACACAATAGCGCCCATACCGATTAATGAATTGTCACCAATCACACAGCCATGCAGCATGGCTTTGTGGCCAATGGTGCAACCAGCGCCAATCACCAGCGGATACCCCATATCGGTGTGCAAAACGCAGTTTTCCTGAATATTACTGCCTTGCCCAACCAGAATCTGTTCATTATCGCCCCGTAAAACTGCGCCAAACCAAATTGAGCAAGCAGCTTCCAGCACCACATCGCCAACCAGAACCACGTTGTCAGCAACCCAGCTATCCTTTGCCAGTTGCGGTTTTATCCCATCCAGCGCGTATATCATTTATAATGCCTCAAATTCGGTGTTCAGCCGTTGCACAAAACCGCTCAAACGGGTTTGACGATCACGGCGCAAACGTTCCGCCGCAACAATAGCCCGCAATTCAGTCTCAGCGCGATCCAGATCATCGTTGATCAACACATAATCATATTCCGCCCAATGGCTGATTTCATTTCGCGATTGTGCCATGCGTTTTGCAACCACCTCAATGCTGTCTTGCCCGCGCTCAACAAGGCGCTGGCGCAGGGTTGCAATGCTGGGCGGCAGTATGAATATCGACACAACCGATTGCTGCAAAACTGAATTTCGAATTTGCTGCCCACCCTGCCAATCCACATCAAACAATACGTCTTTACCCGCCTCAATCGCTATCTCAACTGGCGCGCGCGGGGATCCGTATAAATTGCCAAACACTTCAGCATGTTCCAGCATACCGTTGTTTTTAATCAGGTTTTCAAATTCATTTCGGGTTTTGAAATAATATTCTCGCCCATCAACCTCACCCTTACGTGGCGCGCGGGTGGTGGCCGAAACTGAAAACACCACTTCGCTGTCATTTTCCAAAACGCGTTTTGAAAGCGTGGATTTCCCCGCCCCCGATGGTGAGGATAAAATAATCAATAAACCTTTGCGTTCAACCGGCATAGCTACTCCAAATTCTGAACTTGTTCGCGCATTTGATCGATACCTGTTTTCAGGTCAAGCCCAATCGCGGTTAATTCAACCGAGCCGGATTTAGCGCACAAAGTATTGGCCTCACGGTTAAATTCCTGCATTAAAAAATCAAATTTTCGCCCCACAGGGGTTGGGTTGGCCAGCAATAGCCGCGCTGCATCTATATGGGCCTTCAGGCGATCAATTTCTTCGGTTACATCCGCTTTGACCGCCAACAATGCCAATTCCTGTTGCAATCGCGATTCATCTGCCAGTTCCGTGGTCTCCAGCAAAGCGCTTACTTTGTTTCGCAGCAAATCGCCGGATTTTGCCAGCCGCGCCTCAGCCGAAATTGCCGCAGCGTCGATTAACACAGCCAGCTGGTCCAATTGCGCCGCTAATATTCGTGACAAAGCTGCCCCCTCAGACTGCCGAGCCGCTTGAAACAGGGCAAAAACCTCAGGAATTTGCGCTGATACCTCGGTAATTATGGCATCTGAAATTTTTTCCTCAATCCCGTATTCCATCACGCCGCGCAAGCCTAAAACATCAGGCGCGCTGATCGGATGGGTTTTGATGCCTTGTTCCTCAGCCGCTTTATAGGTTTGTATGACCGCCTGCATCACAGCCTGCAAAACCGCATCATTAACCTGCGGAATCCCCTGCCCCGCGCGCTGCTTAACCTTGAGGCTAAGCGAGACATTGCCCCGCCCGATATATTCCGGTGCTTTTGCCCGGATGGGCTTTTCCAGCGCCCTTCAGCCAGTCGCAACCGCAAATCCAGTCCTTTGCCGTTAACTGAACGAACTTCCCATTGCCAGCTAAGCAAATCCCGCGCACCGTCCAACGTTGCAAAGCCTGTCATAGATTGGCGTGTCATCCAAAAACCCTTTATTATCCAGCCGCTAACACCTATCTTTTGGCTTGCATCCGGTCAACCAAAGCTTCAGCGTTAACGATACTTAAAGATCATTCGTTACATGCGTGTAAAATTGTATTAGTGTTATCGGTGAAATTGCGACAACTCCGCTGTTTAGCGGCATCGCTTTATAAACACGAGATTTTTATGCCGAATATTCAGTTTCAAAAGCTACTCAACCACTGGGAAAGCTTGCGCGTTGACGAAGAAGTCCCATTCAGGTCACTGATCGACCCGCGCCAATTCCCCGAGATGCTTGAAAATATTTTTATTCTCGAAAACGCTGTGCCCGAACAATACCGCATTCGCCATTCGGGCATGATGCTGTGTGAAATGATGGGGTATGAGGTGCGCGGCCAGTTGGCCAGCTCCATGATGCAAAACCTTTACCGTGAAAAATTGGCGCTGTTGCTTGGTCAAGTTTTGGCCCGCCCCGGCATTGCTGAACTGACGTTGGTGGCCCAAGACCTGCATGACAATGTAATCTCGCTCAAAATGCTGTTGCTGCCATTGCGCAGCGATTTTGGTGATGTGAACCGTATTCTAGGCTGTGTTTCACCGCCGGTTGTGCCTTATCTGGCGCCCTTAAGATTTGGCATTGCCGGACAAAAACTGACCGCGGTTGATACCAGTGAAACCCGCGTTCAGGGTTTTGCCGAAGTTCAGGCTGCTTTTGGCACAGACGGCCTTCAGTCGGTCACCAATAACAGCAATCCCGATATCGAAAAATCGCTAAAACGCGGGCATTTGCGGCTGGTTTCAGACAAAGATCAGGAAACGTAGTCAGCCTCCGCAATGCCTTGCAAAGCCAGCAAAGCCGTCAGGTCAGAATGGTCCAGCACCACATCGGCAGCGGCCTTAAGCGAGGATTTTGCATGGTAAGCAACGCCCATGCCTGCGGCTTCGATCATCATTAAATCATTGGCTCCGTCGCCAACGGTTATGACGTCCTGCGCCGATATTCCGCGCTCCGCACAAAAAGCGTTCAGCGCCTCCAGCTTGGCTTCGCGCCCCAGAACCGGCCGTCGGACTTTGCCTGTCAGAGCCGAATTTTTAATTTCCAGAATGTTGGCACGGTTCACCTGAAACCCGGTTTCTGCTGCAACTTTTTCAGTAAAAAAGGTAAACCCGCCGGAAACAAGCGCTGTCATTGCGCCCATTGCATTCATGGTCTGCACCAACGTCCGGGCGCCGGGGTTTAAGGAAACCCGTTCATCATAACATTGCTGCAACACACTGGCATCTAGCCCTGCCAACAGCAAAACCCGCGCATCAATCGATGCTTCGAAATTCAGCTCACCGGTCATGACGCGCTCGGTAATTTTGGAAACTTGTGCGCGAACGCCAGCAAAATCCGCCAGCTCATCAATGCATTCCACCGGAATAATGGTGCTGTCCATATCAGCAATCAGCAGTTTTTTCCGACGATTGATTTCGGGCACTACATTAAGGTCAACACCCGCAATAGGTGCAATTTCCGGCACCGCACCGCGAAACCGGATATCAACCGCGTGATCTGACAGCCGACGCGGTGCTTCTGCGCCGTCAAGCTGTTCGGCGGCCAAAGTTACGATAGTGTCGCTAACCCCAGCCGCCGCAGTTAATACCAGAAACATCACACCGCGACGCGACGTGCTTCTGTTTGTGCGCCCAGCTCTCGTGCCACCAAAAACGCCAGTTCCAAAGATTGCGAGGCATTCAGGCGCGGATCACAAGCCGTGTGGTAACGGCTGGAAAGATCCTCATCCGAGACCGCCCGCAAACCGCCAACACACTCAGTCACGTCTTTGCCGGTCATCTCAAAATGCACGCCACCCGCATGGGTGCCCTCAGCATGATGAATTTGGAAAAACTCCTGCACTTCGGCCAATACCTTATCAAAGGGTCGGGTTTTATAGCCGCTGGCCGATTTAACCGTATTGCCATGCATCGGATCACAACACCAAACCACCTTGCGCCCCTCAGCCTCAACCGCACGAATAAGCGCTGGCAGATAATCGCCAACTTTGCCCGCACCAAATCGTGCAATCAGGGTCAAACGCCCAGCAGTGTTTTCTGGGTTCAGGGTATCAATCAGGCGCAACAGGTCATCGGTGGAAATCGTCGGGCCGCATTTCAGCCCGATCGGGTTGATCACCCCTTTGGCAAATTCCACATGCGCACCATCCGGTTGACGGGTGCGATCGCCAATCCAGATCATATGGCCAGAACCCGCAACCCATTGGCCAGTCAACGAGTCTTGACGGCAAAGCGCTTCTTCATATTCAAGCAATAACGCTTCGTGGCTGGTATAGAAATCCACCCGTTTCATGGCATCCACAGTTTTACCCGAAATTCCAGCCGCTTCCATAAAATCGAGCGATTCTGAAATTTTGCTGGCCAGCGCATGATATTCTTCATATTCTGCCGCACCCTTTGTGCTTTCCAATGTCCAGCTATGCACACGTTTGATGTCGGCAAACCCACCTTGCGAAAATGCACGCAACAGATTCAATGACGCCGCCGCCTGTGAATAGGCGCGCAACATACGATCCGGATCAGGAATGCGGGATTCCTCGCCAAATTCAAACCCATTGATAATATCACCGCGATAGCTGGGCAATTCCACCCCATCAACAGTTTCATAATCAGCTGAGCGCGGCTTGGCGAATTGCCCCGCCATCCGGCCAATTTTAACAACCGGCGTCTTGCCACCAAAGGTCAGCACTACGGCCATTTGTAACATAACTTTATAGGTATCACGGATCATATCTGCCGAAAACTCAGCAAAGCTTTCCGCGCAATCACCGCCCTGCAACAAAAACGCATTGCCATTGGCAACCTCACCCAACTGGCGGGTCAAACGGCGTGCTTCTCCGGCAAAAACTAACGGAGGATAACTGGCCAAACGCTCTGTTGCGGCACTCAGCGCCGATTTATCCAGATACTCGGGCATCTGGACCCGGGGCTTGTTGCGCCAGTCAGATTTGTTCCAAGTGTTAGCCATGTCAATACTCCTTAATGGCAGATTAAATTTAACGTGATGGGCTTATAATGCAGTGCTTATTATTTGACCAGAGCCCACAGGGGTGGCATGTCGCGATTTTTTTCGAATTTGGGCCATGCTGAATTCTCTTGACGCTGTGTCTGCGCTAAAACACAGTAGGCAAAAGCGCTGTGAAAGATGTGATAATGGCCGATTCCCGAACCAATAAAAACGCAACGGTTTCCCGGTATGTGTTTTTGCTGTTGCCGAATTTTTCGATGACCGCTTTCGCTAGCGCAGTTGAACCCTTGCGCATTGCCAATCGCTCCGCTGAAAAAACCTTATATGAGTGGAAATTTATTTCAGAAACCGGCGAAAACGCGGTTTGTTCTAACGGTGCGGCACTGGTCGTAGACGGCGCGTTTTCCGAACTCGATCGTGATCAAGTCATTATCGTTTGTGGCGGCATGGACATCAAATCTGCGACCACCAAACCGGTCATGGGCTGGTTACGGCGCGAATCTCGTAAAGGCATGGCCATTGGTGCGCTTTGCACCGCCACTTATGTTCTGGCCAAAGCTGGCCTGCTGGAGGGCCGCCGCTCTACCATCCATTGGGAAAACCGCGAGTCCTTTCTGGAGGAATTCCCCGAACTCGAACTCAGCACCGCCATATTTACCATTGATCGCAACCGTTATACCTCTGCGGGGGGCGCTGCCAGCATTGACCTGATGCTTAAACTAATCGCCGAAGATCATGGCTCCGACCTTGCCAATGCGGTCGCTGACCAGCTGATCCACACCGCCATTCGCACCGACAAAGATGACCAGCGCCTGTCCATTCCGACCCGCATTGGCGTGCGCCATCCAAAACTTGCCAGGGTCATCCATTTGATGGAGGAAAATCTGGAAGAACCGATTTCCCCCTCCGATCTGGCCAAGAATGTCGGTATGTCGACACGGCAGCTGGAGCGGCTTTTCCGGCGTTATTTGGATCGTTCCCCCAAGCGATATTATATGGAATTAAGATTAAGAAAATCTCGTAACCTACTGTTACAAACTGAAATGTCAGTCATAAACGTAGCGCTTGCTTGCGGATTCTCCTCACCCTCGCATTTCTCAAAGTGCTATCGCAGCTATTTTCAGACCACCCCTTACCGCGAGCGCGGCGCGCAGGAGCATTAAATGCAAGACCCCATTGTCATCATAGGCGCCAGCCGCACCCCGATGGGTGGATTTCAGGGCGCCTTAAGCCGCGCGTCAGCATCCACGCTTGGCGGCGCGGCGATAAGCGCCGCCCTGTCAAGCGCAAACATCGACCCAGCATTAGTTGACGAATTGCTAATGGGCTGCGTGCTGCCCGCCGGCCAAGGCCAGGCCCCCGCCCGCCAAGCCGGTTTTGCCGCCGGATTACCCGAACATGTGCCCGCCACAACTTTAAACAAAATGTGTGGCTCCGGTATGAAAACAACCATGATGGCCTATGATCAACTGCTGGCAGGCAACGGCAAAATTGTGGTTGCAGGCGGTATGGAAAGCATGTCCAACGCGCCTTACTTGTTGCCAAACATGCGCGGCGGCGCGCGTATCGGCCATGCGCAAACCTTGGACCATATGTTCCTTGACGGGCTGGAAGACGCCTATGACAAAGGCCGCCTGATGGGGTCTTTTGCTGAGGATTGCGCCGAGAAATACCAATTCACCCGCCAAGACCAAGACGCCTACGCCCTAAAATCCCTGTCCAACGCTGTCGCCGCCATCAAAAACGGCGATTTTAATGCCGAAATCACCCCCGTCACCCTAAAAACCCGCAAGGGTGAAACTACCATCACAACTGATGAACAACCCGGCAATGCCCGGCCCGATAAAATCCCGCATTTGCGCCCCGCCTTCAAACCCGACGGCACGGTTACGGCCGCCAATGCCTCATCCATTTCCGACGGAGCCGCCGCGCTGGTGCTGATGCGTCAATCAGATGCCAAAGCTGCCAACCTGCCAATCCGCGCCCGCATCATGGGCCATGCCAGCCATGCCCAAGCCCCGGGCTGGTTTACCACCGCGCCGGTTCCAGCCACGCAAAACCTGCTTGAGAAACTGGGCTGGAAAACCACCGATGTGGGCCTGTGGGAGGTCAACGAGGCCTTCGCCGTGGTCCCCATGGCCTTTATGGCCGAAATGGATATTCCCCGTGAAAAGCTTAGCATCAATGGCGGTGCCTGTGCGCTTGGCCACCCGATCGGCGCATCGGGGGCGCGTATTATTGTCACCCTGCTGCACGCCCTTGAACATCACGGGTTAAGCAAAGGCATGGCCGCGATCTGCATTGGCGGCGGCGAAGGCACAGCCCTTGCGATTGAACTGCCATGAAGCTGGATAAAACGATTGCGGCCATCATCACTGGCGGCACGTTAGGGTAAATGCCGATCACAAGATTGCATTTGGCAATAGGCCTGCATATCTATTTGTAAAACAGGGGGAAATATGGGTAATCCGCAACATCTTAAATGGCTACTTGAAGGCGTTAAGGCGTGGAATGCGCGGCGGATAAATGATGGTTTCCAGCCCGATTTTTCAAATACAAATATCTGTACTGCATTTAAAGAAACAGGTAAACTTGATGAATATGGTCGATTTGACCTGCACGAGGCGAACCTGCGCGGGGCGGACCTGAGCGGGGCGGACCTGTTCGGGGCGAACCTGAGGGGGGCGGACCTGTTCGGGGCGAACCTGAGGGGGGCGAACATTAAATCCGTAAACCTTGATGATGTTCTTAATTTAAGTCAAACCCAGCTAAATTCAATAGATGGTGATACCGGTGTCATTCTGCCCGATGGCCTGCATCACCCAGATCACTGGCCGGAATGGCCGCCCGGCCTGAAAAACACCCTGAAAACCCCCACCAAACAATCCAGCGGCGATCAAGTTGCTTTTATCAACGGCGCCTACAGCCTGTTACACAGCCCCGCCCCCGCGCGTGACATTCTGGAAACGCTTTATGTTGATCTGAAAGACGACATCAAAACCCTGAATGATTCCGGCAGTTTTGATAATATCTCAAAAGCCTTTGAAACCGCCTTGAACAAATATATGGCCCTTGCCCATGTGCCATATGATGATCTTAAAGGCAACCAGTTACAGCTTATTTTTGATGGTGAGCGCAAAGCGATTTCAGAAGTCGCACCTGAAAAAATCGGCTATGTTGATGCGATTTTGATGGCCCATGGCTTATTGGCCGCCCGCATGCCCGACTGGCAGGAATTTCTGGATGAAACCCGCGATGATGTAAAAACCACCGAAGAACACAGCGATACCCTGCACCGCGAGCTTGAAAAAGTTAAAACCGATGCAGCCGATCATCCAGATATTTTTGACCCGGAACTGCCCGAAACGCTGGATGAATATCTGTTAAATGATACACCCGATGGGCTGCTTGCAGCACGCAATATTGTTATTAACATTCTTCACGCTACCTTTAGCGAACTCAAATCTCTTGGCAAAGACGGATACAAAATGGCGCGCCCCGCTTTGGTGGCCGGAATAGCAGCTGTGCTGACCGGCGCAGTTGGTGCAGTCGCGCTTGAAATCGCCGCAATCTTTCCGCAAACCGCCGCATGGATCACCAGCGGGTATGAGGCCGCGCAGAAACTTTTGCAACTCGCCAAAGCCGCGCCAAAATAACCCCTACCACTCCACCTCCATCTCATCCAAAGTCTCAACCGTTTTTGACACCCGCGCCAGCATATACAGCCGCAGCACCGCGTTGATGCGGGCTTGATAACCGCGCGCCATATTGCGGAACCATTTCAGCACGTCACCGTCCAGCCGGAACGTCACTTGTTGTTTATGCGGAAAAGTCGGATGGTCCCTTTCTAAGTTCGACCAGCCTTCTGGCAGAAATTCATACATTTTCATGAACTTTTCGACCTCTAAAGTATTCAGCCGCATTTCTTCCAGTTGCCGCTCCGCATCTCTTTCATTTTTTGATAGTCGTTTTCCCATCGTCACCCTTTCAAATTTTCCTAAAAATAACCCAAAAAGGTTAACAAATTGGCGGCATATGGAAAACTTACGCAAAACTTATACAAAAATTACACCGGTTTTCGCGTTTTTCTTGCCCTTGTTAACCCGCTGCCATATACGCGCGCCATGACCGAAAATTCGACATTGCACCCCCAGATCGCGCGCCGCCGCACATTTGCGATTATCTCGCATCCCGATGCAGGTAAAACGACCCTGACCGAGAAGTTTTTGCTCTATGGCGGTGCCATTCAGATGGCTGGCCAAGTGCGCGCCAAAGGCGAGGCGCGGCGCTCACGTTCGGATTTTATGCAAATGGAAAAAGACCGTGGCATTTCGGTTTCCGCCTCGGCAATGTCGTTTGAATTCAAAGACTTCTGGTTTAATCTTGTTGATACTCCGGGCCATGCAGATTTTTCTGAGGACACGTTTCGCACTCTCACAGCCGTGGACGCCGCCGTGATGGTAATTGACGGCGCAAAAGGCATCGAATCCCAGACCCAGAAATTATTTGAGGTCTGCCGCCTGCGCGACCTACCGATCCTGACATTCTGTAATAAGATGGACCGTGAAAGCCGTGACGTCCTTGAAATCATTGATGAAATTCAAGAAAACCTCGCGATTGATGTGTGCCCGGCAAGCTGGCCGATCGGGGTTGGGCGTGATTTTATCGGCTGTTACGACCTGATAAACGACCGTCTGGAACTGATGGATCGGGCTGATCGGAATGTGGTGGCCAGCAGTATCTCGATCAACGGTCTCGATGACCCGCAAATCGCGGAACATGTGCCCGCAGAACTTCTTGAGAAACTCATAGAAGACGTTGAAATGGTTAAAGAACTCCTGCCAGCCTTCAACCGAAAAGCCTTCCTTGAGGGCACCATGACCCCAATCTGGTTTGGCTCCGCGATCAATTCATTCGGGGTGCAGGAACTAATGGACGGAATCGCTAAATTCGGCCCCGAACCGCAAATCCGCCCTGCGACGCCGCGCAGCATTTCTCCAACAGAAACAAAGGTTTGCGGCTTTGTTTTCAAGGTTCAAGCCAATATGGACCCAAAACACCGTGACCGCGTTGCCTTTGTGCGCCTGTGTTCGGGCCATTTCAAACGTGGCATGAAGCTCAAACACATCCGGTCCGGCAAACAGATGGCGATCTCTAACCCCGTGTTATTCCTAGCAAATGATCGTGAAATCGCCGAAGACGCATGGGCCGGAGACATCATCGGTATCCCCAATCACGGCCAGTTACGCATCGGCGACAGCCTGACCGAGGGGGAAGATATTCGATTTACTGGCATTCCCTCATTTGCCCCTGAATTACTGCAAACCGTGCGCGCACTTGACCCGCTAAAAGCCAAACATCTGGAAAAAGCCCTGACCCAGTTTGCCGAAGAAGGTGCGAGCAAAGTGTTCAAGCCGGTGATCGGGTCAGGCTGGATAGTTGGCGTGGTTGGCGCATTGCAATTTGACGTGTTGACCAGCCGAATAGAGCTGGAATACGGGCTGCCGGTGCGGTTTGAGCCCACGCAATACCAATCAGCCCGCTGGCTTTCCGGCCCAAAAGACAAGGTCGATGCCTTTATCAATTTGAACAAAGGCCAGATGTCAAATGACCACGACGGCGATCCGGTTTATTTAACGCGATTACAATGGGATATAGACCGTGTTGAACGTGATTTTCCTGATCTGAAACTAACCGCTGTTAAGGAAATGCAAATTTGACACCGCTTCAAAAACGCTTAAAGTTTGCCTTATGAAAATATTTACCAGCCTATTTGTATTGGTTACTGCTGGCATTGCTGCAATCTGGTTTTTCAGCAATTCCGGTGGCCCGAATAATGCAGAATCAATTCTCCGTGGCCAAGCCTTATATGGGGATAATTGCGCAAGCTGCCACGGTGTAAATCTTGAGGGCCAGCCGGAATGGCAAACCGCGGATGAATTTGGCATCTTTCCCGCCCCGCCGCATGATGCCAGTGGCCACACATGGCATCATGACGATAGCTTGCTGTTTGATTACACCCAATTGGGCGGTGCAAAAGCAATGGCAGCGCGGGGTCTGGAGGATTTCCAAAGCGGAATGCCAGCATTTGAAGGTCTTTTAAGCGATAGCGAAATTGATGATGTCTGGAACTATATCAAATCCACTTGGTCGGATGTTGAGCGCGATGTTCAAGCCGAGCGCACCGCAGCAGAAATCGACGCCAACAGCTAATCAACAAACGCCTTTTCGATCACAAAGTCACCGGGTTCAGAATTTGAACCTTCAACCATGCCCGCCGCTTCGCAGATGGCTTTGTGTTCCTTCAGCATGTCCATTGACCCGCAGATCATCACTCGGTCACTAACTGGGTTCAACCCAGCCCCTGTGGTCACTTCAAATCGTCCGTCATTCAACCAATCCGTCATACGGCCCATATCAACGCCCTGCTCTCGGGTGGTTGTGCTGATCAAGCGCAGCTTGTCGCCCACCAGTTCTTGCAACAGTTCATCCGAGGTTATCTCGGCCATCAGATGTTTTCCATATTCCAGTTCTGCCATATCGCGGCAGGTGTGCGTCAGGATGATTTCATCAAACTTTTCATAGGTTTCGGGGTCACGTATTGTGCTGGCAAAGGGTGCAATCCCTGTCCCGGTCGAGAACAAAATCAACCGCTTACCCAGTGTCAACGCGTCATGCACCAATGTTCCAACCGGTTTGGGACGAATCAAAATATGATTATCAATTTTCAGATGCTGCAAACGACTGGTCAGCGGGCCATCGGACACTTTGATGGAGTAAAATTCCAGTTCCTCATGCCAATTCGGGCTGGCAATTGAATAGGCGCGCGTCAGGGCTTTTTCACCGTTTGGCAACCCAATCATGGCAAATTCACCCGAACGAAACCGAAACCCGTTTGGCCGCTCACAAGTGAACGAAAAAGTTTTGTCTGTCCAATGCCGAACAGAGGTGACCTTAAGATACTCCAACCCACGATAGACTTTTTGCGCTTTGTCCAACATCTGACCTATTCCTTATAATTCTCGCCAGATATAAGCGGCAATTCGACCCAAGAAAAGCAGAATAACGTTCTTTTTCGCAAGGGAGATTGACCTATGTCGGGAGAATCGCTAACAAAGCCTCAAGATGAATGGCAACAATTCGGTTGCCGGCGCCGCGTTTGACTTGCGGCATATTTTTGACCGCAGTAAACGGAAAAACATGACCAAATTTAGTGATCTGGACCTCGACCCGAAGGTTCTTAAAGCAGTGGCCGATACCGGCTATGAAACTCCAACCCCCATTCAGGCAGAGGCAATCCCCCATGCGCTGCAAGGCAGAGATGTCTTGGGCATTGCCCAGACCGGAACCGGTAAAACCGCGTCTTTTACCCTGCCCTTGATAACCATTCTGGCCAAAGGCCGCGCCCGCGCAAGAATGCCGCGCAGCCTGATCTTGTGCCCAACCCGAGAACTGGCGGCCCAAGTCGCTGAAAATTTTGAAAACTATGCTAAATACCATAGATTAAGCATGGCGCTGCTGATTGGCGGCGTTAGTTTTAAGGACCAGAACCGCCTGATTGACCGTGGCGTTGACGTGTTAATTGCCACGCCGGGCCGTTTGCTAGACCATTTTGAGCGCGGCAAACTGATGCTGACCAATGTGCAAATCATGGTGGTGGACGAAGCTGATCGGATGCTTGATATGGGTTTTATCCCTGACATTGAGCGTATCTTTAAGCTGACACCTTTCACCCGCCAGACCTTGTTTTTCTCTGCTACCATGGCACCGGAAATCACCCGTATAACTGAGGAATTCCTGCACAATCCTGTGCGGGTCGAAGTGGCGCGTCAGGCCACGACTTCGGAAACAATCACACAGGCGATTTGCGAATTCACGCCCAGCCGCAAAGACCGGACCGCCAAGGAAAAGCGCGACGTTTTGCGGGCAATAATGAAGTCTGAAGGCGATGCGCTAACCAACGCGATAATTTTCTGTAATCGCAAGGTAGACGTTGATATTGTTGCAAAATCTTTGAAAAAACATGGCTTGGATGCAAACCCCATTCACGGCGATCTTGACCAGATCACGCGGATGAAAATTCTCAATTCCTTCCGCGAAGGAGAATTGAAATTTTTGGTGGCCTCGGATGTGGCTGCTCGTGGGTTAGATATTCCGAATGTGAGCCATATTTTTAACTTTGATGTGCCGATTCACGCCGAAGATTATGTGCATCGCATCGGCCGGACAGGCCGGGCGGGCAAACTGGGCAAGGCCATTACAATTTGTGTGCCTTTCAACAAAAAACATATGGATGCCATTGAAGAATTGGTAAAACAGGAAATACCGCGAATGGAAAATCCACTGAGCAAAAATGCGCCTGAAAAGCCGGCCGCTAAGCCGCGCCCTGCGCCGGTTGAAAAACCTGCCGAAATTGCACCAAAAGCTGAACAACCTAAGAAACAAGCAGCGCGCCAGCCTCGCCAAGACAACCGGCGTGGCAATCGTGGGCCGATGGGTATGGGCGACCATTTACCAGCCTTCATGACTCGACCGGTCAAATTATCAGCGGATCGCGATGGCGCCGTAGCCGTTGAAGAAGCTGTTGAGAAAATCGAAAAGGCCGAATCGCCAGCCGTTCAAGAAAAACCAAAGCGCAAACCCCGCGCCAAAGCCGATGCACCGGTTGAGGAAGTGGCCGTTAAAGAAGTCGCTGTTGAAACAATTGCGGAACCAATCGCTGAAAAGCCAAAAACCAAAACCCGGGCGCGGACCACAGCAAAAGCTGCACCTGAAGCCGTTGCCGAAGCCACAACAGAAAAACCAAAACGCAAGTCGCGGGCAAAAGCAAAAGCGCCGGTTGAGGAAGCAGAAGCCCTTAAAGAAAAGCCAAAACGCAAATCACGCGCCAAGCCAAAACCAGTTGAAACGGTTGAGGCGGCTCCGGTGCCTGAACCGGAAAAGCCAAAAAAACGGGCGCGTATTACTGCCAAAGCGCCTACGGCTGAGGAATAACAAAAACGCCCCGCTTTTGGGGCGTTTTTTATGGTTAATTGTCACTTCTGAAATCCGCATAATCCAAAGCCGAGCAAAGCGAGGCCACCGCCGTTTGGCAGCCGCTTTACCTTACTCTGCCACCATCCGGTTGATCAGCACAGTGCAGACCGGTTTTTTGCCAATCGCGGTTTTGCACACCCGATTGCTAGCGCGCGAAACAATCATTTCAACCGCTTCGTCGTCACTTAGCGCGCCACGTTTAGCTTTTCGCAGATCATTTTCAATGGCTTCTTCCAACAAGCCATCCAGACCGTTTTTGGCATTTCTAGCATCCGGCAAACCGTGACCCTCGGCCCAAACTCCGTCAATCAAGCCCTGATCATCATCGATCATCAGGCTGACCACCACATGGCCGCGCATGGCAAATTGCAGCCGTTGCCGCACAATGCCATCCAACGCGCCAATTAATACCGTGCCATCCAGATACAAACGGCCCGTGTCGATGTTTTCGACAATTTTGGCGTCATTCGTAATATCGATCATCACCCCGTTTGAGGCGATCACCGCTTTGCGGCCATTGCCCTCAGACAGGATCACGTGTTCACGCAAATGTCGGTATTCGCCGTGCATCGGGATCACCAAATCAGGGTTTAACAGGCGTTGCAATTCCAGCAAATCAGGGCGGTTGGCGTGGCCCGACACATGATATCGGTCATCACCCGACACCACGTTTACGCCTTTTTGGGCAAACATATTATGAATACGCCCTACCCCGATTTCATTGCCCGGAATGGTTTTGCTTGAGAATAAAAACGTATCGCCGTCTTTCATTTCCAAGCCACGATATTTGCCCTGCGCCAGTTGCGCACTTGCCGCGCGGCGTTCGCCTTGTGATCCTGTTGCCAGAACCATCAATTGATCACGCGGAATATCTTTGGAATCTTCCAGATCAACAATCGGCGGAAAATCGGTCAAAACACCGGTGCTTTGACCGGTATTGATCATGGTGCTCATGGCGCGGCCCACAACCACAACTGATCGCCCGGCATCCACCGCCGCTTGGGCCAGTGTTTTGAGGCGCGCGACATTGCTGCCAAATGTGGTGGCAACCACCATACCGGTGGCCTCGCGCATCATTTGGGTAATGGCTGGCGGCAGTGACGATTCTGAGCGCCCCGGCTCGGGCGAGAAAACATTGGTGCTGTCACAGACAAAAGCCATTATCCCGTCCGCAGCAATTTCCTGCATCAGTTTGGCGTCAAACGCCTCACCAACCACAGGATCCGTATCAATTTTGAAGTCACCTGAATGGAATATGCGCCCCGCCGGAGTGTCGATCACCAGCGCCGAAGCCTCGGGGATGGAATGGGAGATCGGCACAAAGCCAACCTCAAACGGTCCAACCTCAACGGTTTCTGGCCACACGCCAATCTCGCGCACCATTTCAGGGTCTTGGCCTGCACGCTCCATTTTGTTGCGCGCAATCGCTGCGGTAAAGGCACGGCAATAGATCGGCGCTTGCAAGCGCGGGAATAAATGCCCCAATGCACCGATATGGTCCTCATGGGCGTGGGTGATGAAAATGCCTTCTAACCGGTCAGCGCGATCGGTGATATAAGTCGGGTCAGCCATAATCAGGTCAACGCCGGGGCTGCTTTCCATATCAGGAAAAGCCACGCCCACGTCTACTAGTATAAATTTTTCGTTGTTTTTGGGGCCATAGCCATACAAATACATATTCATGCCGATCTCTCCTGCGCCACCAAGGGGCAGATAGATCAGTCGGTTATTCTTAGTCATTCAATTTCTTTCTGTTTAATGCCGCAATCAACACCAGACCATGCACGGTCAAATCCGTGTCCAGATGGTCAAATATATCGGTGCCCTGCGCAAATAAGGGAGAGAGGCCGCCAGTGCCGATGATTTTCATCGCCTGCTCGCGTTCCTCTGCTATGCGTTTACATATGCCTTCAATCAGCCCAATGTAACCCCAGTAAATGCCTGATTGCATACAGGTGATCGTATTTGTGCCGACAACTTTGTCGGGCTGGGTTACGTCAATATGGGGCAATGCGGCCGCAGCGTGGTGAAACGCCTCAAGGCTGACATTAACGCCGGGGCTGATAACGCCGCCAACATAGGCACCGTCATGGTCCACCACGTCAAACGTTGTTGCAGTGCCAAAATCTACCAGAATTAGATTGCCGCCATACCGATCAAACCCCGCCACAGAATTGACCAGCCGGTCCGATCCGACCAGCGTGTCAGGGTCAACGCGCGGGATCATGCCAAGTTCCACCTCGGGTTTTCCAACAACCAGTGGCCGACAATTGAAATAGCGGTCGCATAACACCCGCAGGTTATAAACAACGCGCGGAACCGTGGACGAAATGATCACCCTGTTTATCTTGCCAGTAATGCCCGCATGGTTCATCAGGTGTTTCAGCCAGACAAAATACTCATCCGCTGTGCGGGTGTGGTCGGTGCTGCACCGAAAATCCCCAAG
>QIGK01000073.1 GCA_003228875.1 Rhodobacterales bacterium | reverse complement strand
CCAGCAGGTTATCGGGGCGGATTTCGAGGTCTTCAAAGAATAATTCGGAAGTATCGGCCATCTTGAGGCCAATTTTGTCGAGATTGCGGCCCCGAGTAAATCCGTTGCCCTCGGCATTCGCAGTTTCGACCATCACCAGCGACATACCCTTGGATTTCTCCGAGGGGTCAGTTTTGCAGGCAACCAATATCAGGTCAGCCACCTGACCATTGGTGATAAAGGTTTTGGTGCCGTTCATCTTGTAAACATTGCCTTGCTTAATCGCCCGGGTTTTGATGTTTTGCAGGTCTGACCCGCCGGAGGGTTCACTCATGGCCAAAGCAGAGATCAACTCTCCGGTGGCCATTTTGGGCAGCCAGCGTTGTTTTTGATCCTCAGTCCCATAGGCCAGAATATAATGCGCCACGATGCCGGAATGGATGCCGTTGCCCCAACTGGCGTAATTCGCACGGCCAGCCGCCATATAGATCGCGGCATCAAAGCCAAAATTACCGCCCGCGCCGCCGTATTCTTCGGGAATTGATGCACATAGCAAGCCCATTTCACCAGCCTCATACCAAGCATCACGGTCCATCTGGCCTTGCTTGCGCCATTTTTCAAACCTCGGGTGCCATTTTTCGGTGATGAACTGAAAGGTCATTTCGTCGACCATTTTGTGTTCATCCGTCATCCATGGCGAGGGAAGATTCGAAAATGCCATTCACATTTTTCCTTTGGCAGGCGCGCCATATTCAGCGATAAAATCGTCAAAAACAGCCGCCAGCTTATCGGGGTCCGCGTAATCATCAAGGCGCGACAGTAACACGGTCAGCAAATAATTATTCCCTAACCCGTATTCTTCGTTTAAGGCGCGCAAACGATCATATGCCTCGGTTGTGAGGTTCATGGTGCGGCGCACATCAAGGGGCAGGCGTTTTGGCATCAGAAATGCTCGGCTTTTAGGGTCATGACCGGGGCAGCACCGGTATTGATTCGCGCCAAGCGCAATGCGGTTTCGGGTAAAAGCCGCGCCATATAATATCGGCCAGTCGTCAGTTTGGTTTCATGAAAACATGAAAATCAGGGTCAGACGTGCCATTCGTCAGCGCCTCGGTTGAGGATTTAGCCATGCGTGCCCACATCAACCCCAAGCATACATGCCCGAATAGATGCATGAAATCAGTGGAGCCTGCCAGTGCCGAATTGGGGTCTTTCATGCCATGTTGCATAAAATACATGCCCGCGGCCTGCATGTCTTTGCTGGCGGATTTGAGTGGTTGCAGGAAGTCAGCATTCAAGGCCTCATCCGCCTCGTTTTCCTTGATAAAGGATTTCACGATCTCAAAAAACGCCATCACATGTTTACCGCCATCACTGGCCAGCTTGCGGCCCACTAGGTCCAAAGCTTGCACGCCATTAGCGCCTTCATAAATCATGGCAATACGCGCGTCGCGCACATATTGGGACATACCTTGTTCTTCAATATAACCATGGCCACCAAACACCTGCTGGGCTTGCACGGTGCAGTCAAAGCCCTTGTCGGTCAGGAAACCTTTGATAACTGGCGTCATTAGTGACAGCACGCCCTCAGAATCTTTGTTGCCGTTCCGGTCGCCGTCATCCAGAAGCATTGCGCCCCATAAAAGAAACGCACGGCCACCCTCAACAAAGGCTTTTTGGTCCATCAATGTACGGCGCACATCGGGGTGGACGATGATGGGGTCAGCGGGACCGTCGGGGTTTTTGGCCCCAGTAACATCGCGGCCTTGCAGCCGGTCACGAGCATATTCAACGGCGTTTTGATAAGCAATCGAAGCCTGCGCCAAACCTTGCAACCCAACCCCTAATCGCGCGGCATTCATCATCGTGAACATGGCGCGCAAGCCGTTATGTTCATCACCAACCAAATATCCTTCGGCCTCGTCAAAGTTCATCACACAGGTGGAATTGCCATGAATGCCCATTTTTTCTTCAAGATTACCACAGGAAACGCCGTTGCGCACGCCCAGTGTGCCGTCTTCCTTCACAAGGAATTTTGGCACGATAAACAGGGAAATTCCCTTAACACCATCAGGCCCGCCGGGGATTTTGGCCAGAACCAGATGAATAATATTGTCAGCCAAATCATGTTCGCCAGACGATATAAATATCTTTTGGCCAGAGATTTTGTAAGACCCATCATCTTGTGGCTCGGCTTTTGAACGCAACAACCCCAAATCGGTGCCGCAATGAGGCTCGGTCAGGTTCATGGTCCCTGTCCATTCACAGGTGACCATTTTTGGCAGAAATTTTTGCTTTAGCGCGTCCGATGCATGGGCATGGATGGCCTCATACGCGCCATTTGTCAGGCCTTGATACATATTAAAGGCCAGATTGGCTGAGACAAACGTTTCGCTGACCGCCATATGCAGCAAATAGGGCATGCCTTGACCGCCATATTCAGGGTCAGCACCAAGCCCGGTCCATTCTGCGTTCCGCATGGTATCGAAGGCCTCTTTAAAACCTTTTGGGGTGCGGACAACGCCGTTTTCCAGCACGCAGCCCTCGCTATCACCAACAGCATTTAGCGGCAGCAACACGTCGCGGGCGATTTTGCCGGCTTCCTCAAGAATCGCGCCAGAAAATTCGCGATCTAAATCGCTGTATCCGGGAATGTCTGAATCTTGAATTTTCAGCACATCGTGCAGAATGAATTCCATGTCTTTGAGGGGCGGGTTGTAAATGGCCATAATCGTTTCCTATTCGGCGGCGGCTTTAATGCCGCGTTCTTGTAATAGTTTTTCGCCCCATTGGAGCTGTTCTCTGAGGTCTTCAATGGCATTAACCAGCTCATCGCGCTGGGCTTCCATTGTTGCTAGATGTTGCAGACCCAATTCATAGGTGCGGGTGATCTGGGTGGTTTGCTGGTCACCGATATGATACAAGTTTAGCAATTGCCGAATTTCCTCAAGGCTAAAGCCAAACCGCTTTCCTTGCAGGATCAGTTTCAAGCGGGCACGGTCGGATTTTGTGAAAAGCCGTTTTTGCCCCACTCGGACCGGGAAAAGCAGCTCTTTGGCTTCATAAAAGCGCAGCGTTCGGGGCGTGACATCAAAAGCATCACACATTTCTCCGATTGTGAATGTTGCATCAGACATAAGAGATTCCTCGGCCGTATTACAAAGATATGCAATATATATCAAAAAAATTCAATCTTTTCAAGAGCGGAAGTTGACGTTAACGTAAGCTGATTCGACCCTAAGGTGGAAAGCCTTACACGCCAAAGGGTTACAAGATTTTGGATGCAGGCCGTTGGCGAATTGCAAAAGAGTTTTGATTGGCGATGCAATGATTGCACTAGAAATTACACAGGCTTTATGGCCAAATCACTAAATTCAGATGCAAAGGTTGGTTATGGACGATTCTATTGATCAAAAATTAAAGCTGGCACGACAGTTTATATCGGCATTACCCCATTCCGTTGATCTTGGCATGCGCGTCGACGCTGTTGAGGCCGGGCATGCGACTATGTCAATTGCCTATGACAAACGGTTTATCGGCGACCCTGAAACCGGGGTGTTGCATGGCGGGGTTGTGACCGCGCTGATGGACACCGCAGCAGGGGTGGCGGTGGTTTCGCATCCGTTGTCAACAGGGGGCACCGCCACCATTGATTTGCGCATCGACTATATGCGGCCAGCAACGCCCGGTCAGCGAATTACGGCAATCGCGGAATGTTATCGGGTGACGCGCTCGGTCGCATTTGTGCGGGCCAGTGCTTTTGACGAACAAAAAGATCCGGTTGCGATGGCGGCCGGTGCTTTTACTGTGGAAGGGCGCAAAAATGACCAGAGCTAAGCCAGAGTCGGTTCAGATTGTTAAACAACGTCGCGACACAGCGCTGGCGCAACTGGCGGGCGGCATTCCTTATATTGAGCATCTGGGCATTGTGTTTGACCGGCGCGGAGACGAGCTGACAGCCATGCTGCCTTTTTCCCACAAGCTGATCGGAAATCCGATTTTACCAGCGTTGCATGGCGGCGCGGTTGGTGCGTTTTTGGAAATTGCTGCCCAGATTGAACTGGCTTGGGCGATTTACTGGCCAAAAATGGAAACCGGCGCAACCGGCCCTTGTATCATGCCCAAAACCATTGATTTCACTGTCGACTATTTGCGCTCTGGTTTGCCAAGGGATGCCTATGCGCGGGCTACGGTTAATCGTTCGGGCCGCCGGTTTGCCAGTGTGCATGTAGAGGCATGGCAAGATAATCGCAAGAAACTGTTTGCGCAGGCCACAGGGCATTTTTTAATGCCGCAGAAAGATGATTAGCCTAGAAATTACCCATAAACGCGTTCTAAAAATCGCAATTCCGATCGTGATTTCAAATGCCACTGTGCCAATATTGGGCGCGGTGGACACAGCGGTTGTCGGGCAATTGGGCGAGGCCGCGCCGATTGGTGCGGTGGGTATTGGCGCAATCGTTATCGGGGCGCTTTATTGGTTATTCGGTTTTCTGCGCATGGGGACAACCGGATTGGTGGCCCAAGCGCGCGGTGCCAATGACGGGGTTGAAACCGGCGCATTGGTGATGCGGGCTTTGATTGTTGCAGCCATCGCAGGCTGTGGCCTGCTTTTGCTACAACTGCCGATATTCTGGGGCGTATTTGCGGCCACGCCTGCCAGCCCCGAGGTTGAAGGTATGGCGCGCAGTTATATGGAGATTCGCATTTGGAGCGCTCCGGCTGCGATTATGTTTTACGCGCTTTCCGGCTGGCTGATCGCCCATGAGCGCACCGGCGCGATGTTGCTTTTGCAGCTTTGGATGAACGGGCTGAATATCGGGTTTGATATATGGTTTGTGCTGGGCCTTGGCTGGGGCGTAGAGGGTGTGGCCATTGCCACACTTATCGCGGAATGGAGCGGGTTTTTACTGGCGCTTTATTTGTGTCGAAATGTGTTTAAGGGCAATCAATGGCGCAACTGGGCACGAATATTTGATCGTGCAAAAATTCGGGCGATGGCCTCAGTCAACGGAAATATTATGCTACGGTCAATGCTGTTGCAGGTCATTCTGATTGGCTTCATGTTTGTGAGCGCCTCAAGGGGGGATGTCACGTTGGCGGCAAACCAAATTCTAATTCAGTTTGTTAATATTACCGCTTATGGGCTGGATGGATTCGCAATTGCGGCTGAATCGTTGATCGGGGTTTCCATGGGGGCAAAATCGCGGGCCAATATTCGGCGAACCGCAATGATAACCGGGCTGTGGGCTGGGGCTGGGTCGGTGTTAATGGCAGCGATATTTGGCTTTTTTGGGGTGTGGCTTATTAAAGTAATGGCCACTTCGGTTGAGGTGCAACAAGCGGCGGCGCTTTATTTGCCGTGGATGGTGGTATCACCGATAATCGGATTTTCCAGTTGGGTGCTGGATGGTATTTTTATTGGCGCAACCCGATCTCGTGATATGCGAAATGCAATGTTTCAATCTGCTCTGGTTTTTGTGCTGGCTGTATTTTTGCTTTTGCCAATTATGGGCAATCACGGGATTTGGCTGGCTCAATTGGTAAGTTATGTAGCACGCACGTTAACTTTGATGCGGTATTACCCAGCTTTGGAAGCCGCGGCCGACCAAGAATAGCTTATTTGCTTACAGCCAATCCTTGGTT
Source organism: Rhodobacterales bacterium (assembly GCA_003228875.1). Classification (GTDB taxonomy): domain Bacteria; phylum Pseudomonadota; class Alphaproteobacteria; order Rhodobacterales; family Rhodobacteraceae; genus UBA3077. The sequence continues at coordinate 15,065 of QIGK01000073.1, read as the reverse complement.
TTGACACCAACCGCTGCTGAAACATTGTCGTAACCGTCTTGTTCCAAAAGAAGGTCGAGCCCACGGACAACGTCCCGCACCACTTGGGTTCCGCCAAAAACCATCGATGTATAAAGCTGAACCATACTGGCCCCCGCGCTGATTTTTTCATAAGCGTCTTGGGCTGTGCTGATGCCCCCAACCCCGATCAAGGGAATTCGATTATCCAGAATTTGCGCAAGCTGGGCCAGAACCTGTGTTGATTTATCAAACAATGGCGCGCCGGAAAGCCCGCCGGCCTGATTTTTTTTCAGGCTTTTCAGACCATTGCGTGACAAGGTAGTGTTTGTTGCAATTATGCCGGAAATACCGGTTGATAACGCTGCCTCAGCAATGTCTTCCAGCTCTGACACGCTCAGATCCGGCGCAATTTTTAGGAATATCGGAATGGGTGTTTTAAGCGCGTTTCTGGCTGTCATCACGTCGTTTAGCAGCAAGGTCAGCGCGGCTTTGCCCTGAAGCTCGCGCAAGCGTTCGGTGTTAGGGGAGGACACATTTACGGTCGCAAAATCCACAAATGGCCCCGTGGTTTTCAGAACCAAGGTAAAATCAGCCGATTTATCCTGACTGGTTTTGTTCGCGCCAAGATTAAGGCCAACAATACCGGTTTTTGGACGGGTTTCCAGCCGTGCTGCAATGGCCACGGCGCCATCATTGTTAAACCCGAACCGGTTGATCGCTGCACGATCTTCGGTCAGGCGAAACAAACGGGGCTTTGGATTGCCGGGCTGGGGCAGGGGTGTTGCCGCGCCGACTTCTATAAACCCGAATCCGGTTTGCAAAAGCGACGGCACAGCAACTGCATTTTTATCAAACCCCGCCGCCAGACCCACGGGATTAGGCAATGTCAGCCCCGCAATCCCACAGGCCAGCCGCGACGATGTAATCGCACCGGGCCGGGAAGTCAGACCCAGGCGCATGGCTCGCAAAGCAAGACCATGCGCGATCTCGGGATCAAGGCGGCGCATAATCGGCAGGCCCAGTTTTTCCAGCATTGTTTTCATAGAATGCCTGCGGGAAAATCATGGCCATTTTCAATGCATGGCAATGGTTTTGCCCAAAGCACATCAGCCAAAGCCAGATCACTGTAAAGATGCGGAAAAAGCGCACCGCCGCGCGACGGTTCCCATTTCAGATTATCTCGGTTTTTAGAATCAACAGCCAAGATTATCAGGCCATCAATACCGGAAAAATATTTGGATGCAGTTTCTTTAACAGTTTCGGCTGTTGAAAAATGGATATATCCATCAGCCAAATCAATCGGCGCACCTTTGGTCATGCCGTTGACTTTCAGTGTATGCCATTCCTTTTGCAAAAGGATTTTATAGATAATCATAATATGTTGTCCAGTTGACCAATTTTGTCGATAGCGCAATTTCGTGTTTGTGGCGCATTCGAGAATGCTCTAACATTGAACAATAATAACCAACAGGAGAAAAAAATGTCCTATAAATCGATTCTGCTTTCGGTAGCTGCTTTGGCTCTGAGCGCTGGAACTGCGATGGCGCAATACAGTCTGACAGTTCTTCACACAAACGATTTCCATGCCCGTTTTGAACCCATCAGTAAATTTGACAGCCCATGTTCCGCTGAAGACAATATTGCAGGCGAATGTTTTGGCGGGTCTGCTCGCTTGGTTACGGCTGTTGCTGATGCCCGTGCGCGGGCTGAAAACTCCATCCTTGTTTCAGGGGGTGACCAGTTTCAGGGCACGTTGTTTTACACCTATTACAAAGGCACAATGGCCGCAGAATTCATGAACCTGCTTGGTTATGATGCCATGACCGTGGGCAACCACGAATTTGATGATGGCCCGGAAATTTTACGTGGCTTTATGGATTCCGTCAATTTTCCTATTTTGATGTCCAATGCGGATGTTAGCGGCGAAGATTTGCTGGCTGGCAAATTGGCCAAGTCCACCGTTCTGGAAATTGGGGGCGAAAAAATTGGCCTAATCGGGCTGACGCCGCAAGACACAGATGTATTGGCAAGCCCCGGTCCGGGTGTGGTTTTTACTGACCCAGTTGAGGCTGTAGCGGGTGAAGTTGCCATGCTGGAAGCAATGGGTGTAAACAAAATTGTCGTTATTTCGCATTCTGGCTTTAATGTTGATCTTGCGGTCGCGGCAGCGGTGTCGGGTATTGATGTGATTGTTGGCGGGCATTCCAATACGTTCCTTTCCAATGAAAGTGACCGTGCGGATGGCCCATACCCGACAATGGTTGGCACAACAGCAATTGTTTCGGCTTATGCTTATGGTAAATATTTAGGTGAGCTGAATATCGTATTTGATGATGATGGTGTCATTACATCAACCTCTGGCGGGCCAATTGCGATGGATAGCGACGTTGCCGAAGACGCAGCAGCGGTGGCGCGAATTGCCGAACTGGCTGCACCATTGGAAGAAATCCGTAGCCGTATTGTTGCCCAAACCACCGAAGTAATCGATGGTGACCGCAGCAGCTGTCGCGCGATGGAATGCCAAATGGGCAATCTGGTTGCAGACGCAATGCTGGACCGTGTTGCTGGTCAGGGCATTACCATAGCCATTCAAAACGGCGGTGGTCTGCGTGCCAGCATTGATGCAGGTGAGATTACGATGGGCGAAGTCCTTACGGTGTTGCCTTTCCAAAACACACTTGCAACTTTCCAGATGACCGGTGCTGGCGTTATTGCCGCGCTTGAAAATGGGGTTAGCGCAGTAGAAGACGGCGCAGGCCGGTTCCCGCAGGTTGCCGGTATTCGTTTTGTTTGGGATGCGAGTGCAACGCCGGGATCACGCATTATGGAAGTAGCCCTTGCGGACGGTTCCCTGATTGATCCGAACGCGGTTTACGGGGTTGTGACCAACAACTTTATGCGCGGCGGCGGTGATGGTTATGAAGTGTTTTCCACCGATGGTATGAACGCCTATGACTTTGGCCCAAGTCTTGAAAATGTTGTTGCTGACTTTATGCTGGAACAAGGTTCTTACACACCTTATCTGGATGGTCGCATCAGCCAATAAATCTGATCAGCTCCGCCATGCCATTGGCGGGGCTTTTCCATAAATTTTAGCCAGTTTTACAGCAAACAACGCCGCTTAGTTAATGCTTCGCTTACCCAATTCCGAGATGTTGATGCCAAGTCAACAGATCATTGGACGGTAGGTGGATGTCGCTTTTTATTCGATACATGCTGGATATTTCCTCAGGGCATCTAACGCAAGATACCCAAAAACGGCTGGCAGAAGATTCGGTGAATTTTTTTATCGGCAAAACATGCAGTCTGCCATTTGCGGTAAAAGGCAGCAGTTATGGCTGGTTTATCGATGTGCGTGATGCGGCTGAACGCAGCATCTCAGGGCAGCCATACCCATCAGACATCATTGATTGTTATGGCTTGGCCTTAAAACTTGATTGCGATTTTATTCTGTTCGACAGGGATGCAGAACGCCACCCGAATCTAAACTGGTATGGTGATAGAAATCAGGGTGCCTATGAGGAAATAACCGCGCCAGCGGCTGTGGTACGGGAAGCCAGCCCATATTTATTGAATGATATAAAAGATCTTTTTAACCGCTAGGCTCACAAATAGGCATTCCTTAATATGCTTTTAGCAGGCATGGACAAACGCATCAGGACAACGAACGGTTCTCTGCGTCATGATAACCCAAAATACCAACCAAAAATCACTGAGGTTCACCATAGGATGCCAGTCATCCTTACCAATTCTGACATTGATATTGGCTAAGCGAAAACCTGACAGAATCATCTGGATTGTTAACCAAAAATTCTGATTTTGATTTACAAATTCAGGCTGTGGCCTGAGTTTTTCTCGACAAACTGCGATTTGCGTGTCAACATTCGCAAAAAGTAAGCATTACCTTACGTAAACATCACCCGAATTTGTTCCAGATGTCACTTTTTGCCACATTTCCTCCAATTATATCTGGCATAACCTAATTGCGCGCAGGGCAATAGTATCGAGTGCCGCCGTGTAATTGTTCCGCCTTGTGCGTACCATTTATAACTTGATTGACACAATGAAAGAACCGCCTGAGCAAAAGCTAAGGCGGTTTTTTCATTTCTATTGGTTGGCTGGAACAAAATAGGCAATGAACCCGACGATTATTAAGCCAGCCACGCCCGCCATTGCAATCTTGATTTTTGACCACGGGCGCTCACCCTGCACTTTGCCAGTGCGGCCATTAACCACAAACTGGAAGGTTTTACCGTTAAATTTGTAAGCAGCCAGCCAAACCGGCAACAGCACATGTTTATAGGTGATATTGCTTAGGTTGGTATCAAGACTTGAAATGCGCTGCTCATCGCCACCAATATCTCGGCGCACAAGTTGGCGGATTTCACGCTCCATCAATATCTTTGCTTCTTCGAACCCGTCAGCCAAAGGCACGGAATAAGCTTCGGCGTTATAGCCTGCCAAAAAATTCGGATCATAGGGCTTAAGTTCGGATAAATCCCAAGGGGCAAGGTTGTCGGTATATTTTTTGGGGAGGCTTTTAGACGCCAATATCAGCAGATCATCAAAAAATTTGGAAATATGGCCAGAAGCAGGTCGCCAACGGATCTTGCGCTGGCGCCTTGTTTCGGACTTGCCGTTTACCACAACACTGCGCGTGACATAATATGCATCGCCACGTTGCCCGCGATAACCAGATTCGGTTTGGCTGTCATAGGTCCAATAGGGCACGTAAATGCCCTGCATTTTACGAGCGGTGCGGGCGTATTCTTGCAAATTATTGGGTGCGAACCAGATTTTACCTAACCATTTAGACATGGAATCGCGGGCGGCGTTTTCTGCCACCGAAAATGGCAGCACACCCTTGGGTTTGATATGTTTATTGGTACCGGTGTCCAGAACGATGGGGCTGGCGCAGAACGGGCATTCTGAGGCGTGGTTGTTGCCGTCAAATTCCACTTGGGCGCCGCAATCATCACATTTGGAGACCCGTGTGGTTTCCATATCTGCTTCGGGTAATTCGTCGCGCAGGGCTTTGGTGAAATCCTGTTCGGTTATTTCCCAGCTGGAATCAGCATCCTTCGCAATGGATTCGACATTGCCGCAATGATCACACACCAATTGCGCGGCTTTGGCGTCATAGCGCATGTCAGAACCGCAATCCCCGCAGGGAAAACGGTGTTCTTCGATCATTTTTTCCACATTACCCAGCAGGCGGTGGGGGCGGGGGTGGCATCACCGTGAACAACTGCGCCAGCTCGTCGATGTCACCAGCGGTGGTCCAGCCATCTTGACCCGCTGTCCAAACGGTTGTGCTGCGTTGCAATCCGCCATCGCTGGCCATGCGGCCAAGTGCAGCTTTGGAAAACGGTCCGGTGGTTTTGCCGTTTTCAGCGATATGCCAGACCTTTTCAGCCGGTGGCGGTGGTGGCGCAGCGGCGGCTGGCGCCGCAGCCCCCATTCCGGCCATGTTTTGCGCCATCGCCATGCCCATCCCCATGCCAAGCCCATCGCCCATACCCGAACCACCGGGGTTGGATGCCGCTGCCGTCATGGCCTCAGCCGCGGAAAACTGGGTATATTTGTTCAGATCACCAACCACACCCATAGAGGTGCGTTTGTCCATGGCTTCCTCAACCGCTGCTGGCAGCGAGATATTCTCGATCATCAGCATCGGCATTTCCAAGCCATATTCGGCCAGTTGCGGCGAGACAAGATCTGCAATAATGTTGCTTAGCTCATCCATATTGGCGGCCATATCCAGCACTGGAATGCCGGATTTTGCCACTGCATTGGTAAAGCGCGACACAATGATATTGCGAATTTGGCTGGTGATTTCATCGGTAGTAAATTCGCCATCAGTGCCAACAATTTCACGCATAAACGTGGCCGGATCAGCAACGCGAATCGTATAGGTGCCAAAGGCCCGAATACGCACCACGCCAAATTCGGGGTCACGACACATAATCGGGTTTTTAGTGCCCCATTTCAGATCTTGGAAACGGGTGGTATTAACAAAGTATATTTCCGACTTGAACGGGCTTTGAAAGCCGTGATCCCAGTGCTGCAAACTGGTCATGATCGGCATGTTGTTGGTTTCCAACATATAAAGCCCGGGGCTGAACACATCTGCCAGTTGGCCTTCATGGATAAACACCGATGCCTGACCTTCACGCACCGTTAGTTTGGCACCGTACTTGATCTCATGGCCTTGGCGTTCAAACCGCCAAACCATTGTGTCTTGCGTATCATCCGTATGATGGATGACATCAATAAACTGGCCCTTTAAAAAATCCAAAATACCCATTTTTGTCTCCTATTCTGCGCTGGTGCCGATATTATGGCCCGAAGCGGTGTCTTTGGCTTTGGCAGCTGCCAAGGTATTGGTCAACTCGCGCTCCATGATGTCCAGTTCTTTTTCGGCCTCAAGGCGGTTGGCTTTGCCCTCATCGGCAATGCGCAGGCTGTCCTCAATGGTCTCAATAAGGTCAGCATTGGCCTTTTTGATGGCTTCGATATCAAACACACCGCGTTCCATTTCTGTGCGAATTTCCTTATTGGCGATTTTCAGGTTTTCGGCATTGGCGGTCAGTAATTCATTGGTCAGGTCACTGGCCTCGCGCACCACTTTTGCAGCTTCGCGTGATCGGTGAATAGTTATTGCCTGCGCCAGTTGGGATTCCCAAAGCGGCACAGTGTTAACCATGGTTGAATTGATCTTGGTGACCAGAGATTTGTCGTTTTCCTGCACCAGACGAATGCTTGGCAGGCTTTGCATGGTGACCTGACGGGTCAGTTTCAAATCATGTACCCGGCGTTCCAGATCATCGCGTGCGGCGCGCAGATCGCGGAGTTCTTGGGCGATAATCACCTTGTCATCCTCGGGCGCGTCATCTACGATTTTTTGTTTGGCGGGAATATCAACCTCATCAAGGGTTTTGATTTTTTCTTCGCCCGCCGCAATGTAAATTGCCAGTTGGTCATAAAAGTCGAGGGTCTTTTCATAGAGCTTATCAAGCGACTTTATGTCTTTAAGCAAGGTATGTTCATGTTTCAGCAATTCTTCGGTAATCTTGTCGATCTGGCCCTGCACTGTTTCAAATTTGGCCATAAACATGGCAATCGGTTTGGCGCGGCCGAGCAATTTATCCCACCAGCTTTGGGTGCGGTTTGGGTCCAGCTCATCCACTGAAAACCCACGGATCGAGGTCACCATTTCTCGCAAGGCATCGCCCGCAGGGCCGGCATCCTGATTGCGCACACCCGCCAGCATTTCTTGGGAAATTGCCTGCAATTCGGCTTGGGCCGAGGAACCAAACCGGATGATCGACTGGGTATTACCCATGTCCAATTCACCAATGGCTTTGTCAATCTCTGCCTTTTCGGCAGCGCTGGCCTGATCAATCACGATCAACTCGCCTTTAGGCTCCAACAACAGCACCGAGGTCACTTTTTCGACCTCTTTTAAGGTGGTTTCTGCTTTGGCCCTGATTTCCTCAGTCATTTTTTTCTCCCTCTTTGGGCAAATGCCCTTCGCGTTGTAATCTTTCGCGCAAGACTTCAATTTCCACATCCAGATATGTGTGATCGTCTTGCAATAATGCTTCTTTTTTACCTGCAAAACTGGCCAGCAGGTCTGTTAATAAGGTCTCATACTCAGACCGGGCTTTTTGGTTTTTCGAACGTGAATACACATCGGCAAATTTAATTGTGGCGTCGCGGGCGCCCATCAAATAAACAGTCATAAATTTTCGTGCTGAGGTCAGATCACGCGGGTCTTCCTCTACCACTCGTAACATTTCGCCCGCAGCTTTGGTTAGGTCATTTACCTTGGATTCAATGCGATGGTCGCCAATCCGCGCCGCAGCATCGGTGATTTGAGCAATGATTCTCTCAGCCTTTTCAACGGCTTTGGCAACACGATTGGATTCAAATTCGTTAAACCCCTCCATGCCTTTTTTGCGCAATGGGTCCAAACCAAACGCCGCTAAAAACGCCGCAATGGTCACCACGCCAAATACAACCGCGCTCCATAATGGTTGTCCCCAACTTAACCATGCGGCCATGCCAACCCCAAGGCCGGAAATATCCGCAGCTATAATTTTTCGAGGCATCGGCGGGCGGGCGACTTTGCGGCTGTTATAAGCGGATTCAGCTTTATGGCCTTCGCGCAGCAGCCAAGCCGATAAAATCAGCAACCCAAACGCAGCAAAGGAAGCCAGCATCGACAAAGGCGCCGCATCAGCCATTTTGGCAAAACCATTAAACAGCAAAGGCAGAGGCACAAAAAACAACAGGTTTGCCCGAAAATTGCTAACTTTGACCGATTTTCCAGCCAAAGGATTGACCGGAGCCTCAGCCACAATAACCGCATCTTTTGGGTTATTGTCAGGGCTGTGATTGCCACGAAAACGTTTGGCTGCCATCAGGATATCCACCCGTAGGAACCAGCCGCAACTACCCAGATAAGGCTAATCAACACAAGGTATGCAATCAGTTGCAGTGTTTTGCCCGACATATACTGTCCCTTTACGCGAAATGCACCAACAACACCCAATATAGGGGTGTTTAGCAATTATTCCAATGTTTACGTCATGGTTTACTTTGCAGCCTCGCGCGCTCATGAGCCAGTTTTTTCTTATATTTTGACTGGATGATTTCCACCAATACCAATACTGCAATCGAGAAATAGAAGGTTGTTTTGCTGATCGGTTCTACCGCAAAACCAAACAGTTTGATCTGGCCTTCATAGCCGCCTTCGCCCAGTAAAACCACGCCGACAATCAACAGGATAAACAGGCCCAACACCTCATACATGCGGTTTTTCTTGATAAATTCGGCAACGCCATCCGCCAGTAAAACCATTGCCAGCCCCGATAAAAGAATGGCCGTGGCCAAAACCGGAAATACATCGGTGATGGCAAGTGCCGACAATACGGAATCAAAGCTGAAGATCAAATTCATGAATATAATCATCATGATAACCTTAAAGGCCGATTTTTGGTTGCGCTTTGAAACACCTTCTTCCAGATGTTCAATCACCAGCATATGGCTGATTTCCTTAACGGCGGTATACATAATAAACACGCCGCCAAACAAAAATACCAATGTGGCAAAATTGAAATTGCCCTCGACAATGCCGGGGACATTGATCGAAAAGAACGGCGCTTGCAGCTTTTCAATCAACTGGATCATCACAAATAACAACACAACCCGCAGGGCCACGGCAATGATAATGCCCCATTTACGCACCTGCGCCTGTTTTTCAGGCGGTGCGCGGCGCGATTCAATGGAAATATACAACAGATTGTCAAAACCAAGCACAGCTTGAAGAAATAATAAAATGACCAAATTGGCAAGATTTCCAAAGGTTAATAGATCAAGCATAATAATGTCCCTTAAAATAATTTGGCGCAGAAAGGCATAATTCCAGCTTTTTCGCAATGCTAACCTTGGTGCGGGCCAGTTTTAATTCAATTCCAAGGCCCGAAAGGCGTCAGGAGACCAACGACAAGCAAAACCATCACCATCCGGATCAAGGTTTAGCGGGTCTTCTTGTGGGCCGCCATTGGCCAGAAAATTACGTTGGGCATTATCGGTTGTGTCAAATTGGGCACATTGGACACGGCTGTTGGTTCGACGGATGGAGGGGCGACGAATTATGCGTTCGCCAACTGCATTTGTTGAGGATCGGGCATAGGCAATGATATTAACCCCGGCGATCACGTCCGGCATTTCACCGGGTGAAATAACCACCCGTTGGGCTGCCGCTGCGGCAATCGCTTCAGCGTCTGCGTTTCGCAAAATAAGCTGTTCTGCTTGGGATTGAAGGCTCAGATTAAGAACGCCGTCATCTGATGCAATGGTTTCACCGGTTATCGGATCAATTTGAGGAGGGTGTTCAGGCACAACCGTTGCGGCTGGTTCGACAGAATTGGCAGATTCGAGCGCCGCATCAACTGCGCTGCTAAGACTTGCGGTCAATTCTTCTTCGGTGGGTTCGGTCGTTGCAAAAGTTCCAACAGGGGCGGAGATGGGGGGCAAAAATGTATCCGGTGACTGAAAAACAGGTTGTTGCGCCCCGCCAATCGGGGGGAAATTTATGTTTGAACCAGCTTCTATATCGCACCCGCTAATGCCCATTGCCCCCAAAGCCAACAACCCAAAAGATACGTAACGCATTTTATTCTCCTACCACCATTTTATCGGTTTACTGTCAAACTTGCTAGCGGTTTCAAGCGCATAAGCGACATTCAGCATATCAGCTTCGGCCCATGGCTGACCAATTATTTGCAGCCCAAGCGGAAGTCCGCTTTTGTCTATGCCGGTTGGCACTGACACGCCGGGCAAGCCGGCCAGATTGACAGTTACCGTGAACACATCATTCAGATACATCTTGATCGGGTCCGCATCGGCCATTTCGCCAAGCCCAAAGGCGGCTGACGGGGTTGCGGGGGTTAGAATTGCGTCAATGCCATTGGCAAATACGGTTTCAAAATCTTGTTTGATCAGAGTGCGCACCTTTTGGGCGCGGATGTAATAAGCATCGTAAAAACCGGCTGACAACACATAAGCGCCAATCATGATGCGCCGCTGAACTTCAGGGCCGAACCCCTCAGCCCTAGAGCGTTCATACATTTGTGTAATGCCTTCGTCGCTGCCAATTTTGGCGCGGAGGCCGTATTTTACGCCATCATAGCGTGCCAGATTACTGGAGGCTTCGGCAGGCGCAATCACGTAATAGGCGGGCAGGGCGTATTTAGTGTGGGGCAGGGAAATGTCGACAATCTCGGCCCCAGCATCGCGGAGCATTTCAGTGCCTGTCGCCCAAAGAGTTTCGATCTCATCGGGCATGCCTTCAAGGCGGTATTCCTTGGGGATGCCGATTTTCTTGCCGCGAATATCACCCGAAAGTGCCGCTTCAAAATTGGGCACTGCCAAATCAGCAGAGGTTGAATCTTTGGGGTCATGTCCGCACATGGCTTCCAGCATAATGGCGCTGTCGCGAACGGTTTTGACCATTGGCCCAGCTTGATCAAGCGAGGAGGCAAAAGCAACAACCCCCCAGCGCGAGGCCCGTCCATAAGTAGGCTTTACGCCAACAATGCCAGTAAAAGCAGCCGGTTGGCGGATCGAACCACCGGTGTCGGTGCCTGTGGCACCAAGGCACAGATCAGCCGATACTGCTGATGCCGAACCACCGGAAGAACCGCCCGGCGTCAGTGCAGCGGTATCATTGCCGCGCCGCCACGGGCTGGTGACCGGCCCGTAATATGATGTTTCGTTACTGGAGCCCATGGCGAATTCGTCCATGTTCAGCTTGCCCAGCATCACCGCGCCACGATCAAATAACTGGCTGGTGATTGTGCTTTCGTATTCAGGTTTGAACCCGTCCAGAATATGGCTACCGGCCTGGGTTTGAACGCCTTTGGTACAAAACAGATCTTTGATCCCCAGCGGAATGCCACACATATCAGGGGCATCGCCAGCCTTGATACGGACATCAGCTTTGGTGGCCTGATCAAGCGCAATTTCGGGTGTGTTGGTGGAAAAAGCATTGAGGGCTTTTGCGCCCTCAATGGCATCAAGATAAGACCGCGTTAGCTCAACGCTGGTGAATTCACCGGCGCGCATTGCGTCGCGAGCAGACGCGATGGTCATTTTTGTAAGATCGGTCATTCTTATTCCACCACTTTTGGCACAGCGAAAAAACCTTCGCGGGTGTCAGGGGCGTTGGCCAGAACTTTGCTTTGGATATTGCCATCGGAAACCACGTCTTGGCGTTTTTTCAACGCCATCGGCGTAACCGAGGTCATGGGTTCTACACCGTCTATGTCAACCTCGTTCAACTGTTCCATGAATTTCAGGATGCCTGAAAGTTCACCCGCAAGGGGTTCTAACGCGGCTTCAGCGACTTCGATGCGGGCCAGATGCGCGACTTTGCGGGCTGTTTCGGTATCAATCGACATGGGTATTCCTGATTGCTGATCGGATATTTGGCGCAGTTTTATATGGGGTGATGGGGCGGCGCAAGGCCATGTGGCTCAATCTTTTGCATGCCGCGACAAAACCACAATCATCCAGCCCAGCATCAAACCATTTAACAGATGCCAGACAAAATGGGTGCCAAGAGGAAAGCCATCACAAACCGACTGGTCAATGCTGCGAAAGCCTATTGAGACCAACAGAATGCCAGACCCGACAAAAAGCCCAAACGCGGTTTGCGGGGCCTTTTTAATCAGCAATATCCCGTAAATAGCAATTATCAGCGCAACGCTGACATAAGGCACCGAGCCGTTAAGCGGCCCGAAAACCGAACCAATCACCCAAGACGCGCCAGCCGCATATGGGAAAAACCCGATAACTGTTATTGCTGAAACCAAGCGGGACAGGTTTAGAAACTGGCGTGACGCAAAAAAGATATAGGTCAGGATGAAAAGCAGAATTGGCAAAACATCCGCGATTTCAGCCCAGACCTGGGCAAAGCTGTGAAACAGGAATGAACCAATTCCGATCAACAGCAAATTGCCTGTCAGCAGGCGCGCGCCAAAATTTGGCCGGTTTTGGATCACTAAAAAAGCCAGAAATGCAAAAAGGATAAAGGAAAAGTTGGACAAAGCATTGATGGGTTCAGCCCAGAAAGACGGGTCGAGGCGTTCGCAGTAGTTATTGACAGATTTGAACACATGCATCCCTTTTTGAATTGCTCAGATTGAACATAGATCAAAATTCAGTGAAATACGAAGCCAAAAGTGAGCGCCCCCAAACGGGGTGCGCCAGATTGTTTTTAGGGGTAGGGGGCTTTGCCCCCTCTGGCCAAATGGCCATTCACCCCCAAGGATATTTGTGCAATTTGGACGTTAGTTTTTTTCTTTGTCGACCATTTTACCAGCCGAAATCCAAGGCATCATGGCGCGGAGCTTTTCGCCGACTTTTTCGATTTGGTGTTCATCGTTACGCCGCCGGATGGCTTTGAATGACGGTTGGCCAACCGCGTTTTCCAGCATGAAATCGCGCACGAATTTGCCGTTTTGAATATCCGTCAGCACGTCTTTCATGCGCTTTTTGGTTTCTTCATATGGAAGAATGCGCGGGCCGGAAACATATTCGCCAAATTCGGCGGTGTTACTGATCGAATAATTCATGTTGGCGATGCCGCCTTCATAAATCAGGTCTACGATCAGTTTGACCTCGTGCAGGCATTCAAAATAGGCCATTTCGGGTTCGTATCCGGCCTCAACAAGGGTTTCAAAGCCCATGCGGATCAGTTCAACAAGGCCGCCGCAAAGAACCGCTTGTTCGCCGAAAAGATCGGTTTCGCATTCTTGGCGAAAATTAGTCTCGATAATGCCGGAACGCCCGCCGCCAATGCCGGAACAATAGCTAAGGCCAATTTCCATGGCTTTGCCGGATGCATCGTTATGCACCGCCACCAAACAAGGCACGCCGCCGCCTTTGGTGAATTCTCCGCGCACCGTGTGGCCGGGGCCTTTTGGGGCCATCATGATGATATCAACGCCGGGTTTTGGGGTGATCAGATCAAAATGGATGTTCAAGCCGTGGGCAAATGCCATCGCCGCGCCGTCGCGCAGGTTGTCATGCACATATTTTGTATAAGTTTCAGCCTGAAGTTCATCGGGCATGGTGAACATGATTAGATCACACCATGCCGCGGCCTCTGCGATGCCCATGGTTTTTAGGCCTTCACCTTCGGCTTTGGCTTTGCTGGAGGAGCCTTCACGCAGGGCCACAACCACATTTTTTGCACCAGAATCGCGCAGGTTCAGCGCATGGGCATGGCCTTGAGAGCCATAACCAAGGATGGCTACTTTCATGTCTTTAATCAGGTTGATGTCGCAATCGCGGTCGTAAAATACGCGCATGGTGGTTCCTTTCAAGATGGGTTCGATGGAAGATAACATTTGATTTTGCTAGAATGGCGTTTACTTTTGAGGGATATCGTTGGTAATAGGGTGTTTCATACGCAAATATTGATTAAATTAGGTAATTCATGCAAATTGATAGCGCAGACCGAAAGATTTTGCGACTTTTGCAGAGCAATGCTGTGATGCCCATGGCAGAGCTGGCTTTGCAAGCCGGCATGTCAATCAGCCCCTGTACGCGGCGGCTGGCGCGGCTGGAATCTGCTGGTGTAATCAAGGGGCGGGCTGTTTTGATTAATCACCGTGCACTTGGGCTGGCAGTTGAAGTGTTTTTGCGCATAACGCTGGATAAAACCCGCAGCAATGCTTTTGATGAATTTATCGCAGCGGCGCGTAGAATTCCCGAGGTCCATGCCATTCAAACTCTGCTCGGGCGGGTGGATATTCGCATGGATGTGCGGGCGCGGGACTTGGCGCATTATCAAGAGATTTACCGAGAGCGCATTCTGGGCCTGCCGCACATGTCCGATGTCGAATCGTTGATGTTGGTGGCAGAACTCAAGAACAGCGAGGCTTTGCCCATATGATTGATCTGGATGATACTGATCGCGCAATTCTGCGCGCATTACAACAGGATGGCGGCTTAAGCGCGGCGGCGCTTGGCAAGTTGACCGGATTGTCCCAGCCTAGCGCTTGGCGGAGGGTTAAGCGGCTGGAGGATGCGGGCATTATCCTTGGGCGGCAGATTGTGCTAGACCGGTTTAAGCTGGGCTTTGATGTGGTGGTTTATCTTGGCGTAAAGCTGGCCGCCAAAGGCCGTGTTGGGTTGGAGGATTTTGAGCGCGCGGTTTGTGCCATTCCCGAAGTGCAATTGGTGCAGCATGTGCTGGGCGTATATGATTACCGCCTGAAAGTCGTGGCGCGGGATTTGTCAGATTTTGAGCGGATATTGCGGCGTCGAATCATGACCCTCCCCGGTGTCGGGGAGGTTGAGAGCAATGTGTTGCTAAGTGACGAGTTGTAGGGCTGATCCACCCCAACTTTACTTGAGCTTGATAAACCGATCAATTGATATTGGCCCTGCACCTTTAACAATTATGGTTACCAATATGGCAACCCAAAACAGGCGTTGATCCATGATTTGGCTGTCTTTGAAACGATCAAACCATGCGCCAATGGTAA
>QIGK01000030.1 GCA_003228875.1 Rhodobacterales bacterium | reverse complement strand
ACGGGTTAGCGATTATGCCGGTGATGATCGCTGCCGGGTCATTTGGCATTATCGCCTATTTGGTTGGCCGCACTGACTTTACCGAATATCTGGAGCTGCACTATGTTGCAGGCACCGGTGAACTGGCCATTTTTGTTGCCGCCTTGATGGGCGGCGGGCTTGGGTTTTTGTGGTATAATGCGCCGCCTGCTGCGGTTTTCATGGGTGATACAGGCTCGCTTGCGCTGGGGGGGGCTTTGGGCGCAATTGCCGTAGCCACCAAGCATGAGATCGTGCTGGCCATCATCGGTGGGCTGTTTGTGGTGGAGCTGTTAAGCGTGGTTATTCAGGTGCTTTATTTCAAAATGACCGGCAAAAGGGTATTTCTGATGGCGCCGATCCATCATCATTTTGAAAAACGTGGCTGGGGAGAATCCCAGATTGTAATCAGGTTCTGGATCATTTCTATCGTTTTGGCACTAATCGGGTTGGCTACCTTAAAGCTAAGATGATCCCAGTATCGGGATACAAAGGCCAACGGGTTGGCGTTTTGGGCTTGGGGCGCTCTGGTCTTGCGACCGCACAAGCCTTGCAATCTGGCGGTGCCATTCCGGTTTGCTGGGATGACAACAAAACAGCGCGGGACAATGCTGGAGATTTTGAAATCGCTGACTTGGGTCTGGAAAAAAGCTGGGACGGCATTTCAACGTTAATTGTTTCACCCGGCATTCCGCATTTATACCCCTCGCCACATCCGGCAGTTAAAATAGCGTGGGAAAAATCTGTGCTGGTCGATAATGACATCAGTTTGTTTTTCCAGTCATTTGCCCAACCGGAATGGTCGATGTTTGACCATGAACCAAAAATCGTCGGCATTACCGGCTCAAACGGTAAGTCGACCACTGCTGCGCTGATTTTTCATGTGCTAAAATCAGCGCAACGACCGGTTCAATTGGGCGGTAATTTTGGCACCGGTGCGCTTAGCCTTGAGCCAATGATCGACAACGAAGTGGTCATTCTGGAGCTGTCATCCTATCAACTTGAACTGGCACGAATTTTATCGCCGGATATTGCGGTTTTTCTAAATCTTTCGCCTGATCATCTGGACCGTCATGGTGGTCTTGGCGGTTATTTTGCAGCCAAAGCCCGTCTGTTCACAGCAACAGCGCCGGATCGCGCGGTGATCGGTATGGACCAGCCCGAAGGGTGCTATCTGGAAAACCGGATGCTGCAATCGGGAACGCCGGTTATTCAGATCGCCAACCGCAAATTGCGCGGCGATGGCTGGCATGTTTTCACCCGCAAGGGGTTTCTGGCAGAATGGCGCAAAGGCAGACAGCTTGCTTCCATAGATTTACGTGATATGCCCAGCTTACCCGGCAATCACAACCACCAAAACGCCTGCGCCGCATATGCGGTTTGCCGCAGTCTTGGCATGGCACCAAAAGTTATTGAATCGGGCTTTCAAAGCTATACGGGTCTCAAACATCGCTGTCAAAAAGTGGCGAGCATCAACGGCGTTAACTTTGTAAACGATAGCAAGGCAACCAACGTGGATTCAGTTGGCAAGTCGTTGAAGGCATTTGACAACATCCGCTGGATTGCGGGCGGTCAAAAAAAAGCCGGCGGTATTGATGATTTGACGCCCCTGTTTGGCCGTGTCACCAAAGCCTATCTGATAGGCGAAGCTGCTCAGGATTTTTCGGTTTCACTGGCAAATACCCCGCATGAAATCTGCGGCACACTGGAAATTGCGGTCAAAGCTGCCAAACGCGATGCTCAAAAAGGCGATACGGTTTTATTGGCTCCTGGTTGCGCCAGTTTCGATCAGTTCGCCAATTTTGAAGCGCGAGGGGAATTGTTTGAGCAACTCGTGTTTGAGGATTAGTGAACCGACGTTACCAATTTATGTCATTAGCTTTGCTGGATCATCCGTCAGACAAAAAAGCATACAGGACCAAGCTGAGATTCTGGGTTTGAAATTCGAATTTTTTGATGCAATTGACGGGCGTAACGGGTTTTCAAAAGCTCAAGAACCCTGTTTTGACCGCAAAAAAGCCAAAAAAAATATTAACCGAGACATAAGCGACACTGAAATTGGCTGTGCCATGTCACATGCGCTGCTTTGCAAAAAAATCTCTGAAACTGATCATCCTGACGGGGCCATAATTTTGGAAGATGATGTGTCATTACCGTTTGATTTTGCAGAGCTATTGGCGGGAAACAAGCTGGAGACAAGCCAAGAAAACATGATAATGTTTACCCATAGTCATGCTTATACCTATCCGATACCCGTGGCCCCTTTTTCAAACGATATAGTCTGCATATGCCTTTGTATTCTCCGTATTCCGCCGTAGGATATTATGTTTCGCAAAAAGGCGCGGCTGAGATTTATAAAAACTCGTGGCCGATCGCCAATGTTGCCGATTGGGGATTTGATATTCGAAAGATAGGCGCAAAGGTGTTTTTGCCCAAGATTATAACTTTTGTTAATGCCAAAATCACGCCCACCGAAATGATCAGACATGATGCGCCAGTTAAAAATACGCGTTTCCAATTGCTGTTAAATCTACCATGGATTTCGTATCGGATACGCCGTGTGTTTGGGGTTAGAGTATCATAAAATATTGCTCGGACATCCGATTTGGCGAAATATCCGGCTAGCCTCGCGAAAAGCTGGCATTTTAATTCATGATTCGTTAGAGTGTTTGAATAACCGGAAGATCTGAAAACAGACGCAATCCGGATGCGGCAGTAAACATGAGGATAGACAGGCTCCATGACAGAAATGGTATTTGGCGCGGTTGCGGTCAAATCTGCTGAACCAGCATTTTCACGCTGGTGGCGGACCGTTGATCGCTGGGTGTTGGCAGCAATCTTAATTTTATTTGTGATTGGCTTGTTTTTAGGTATGGCAGCTTCTCCGCCATTGGCTGCTAAACATGGATTTAGCACTTTTTACTTTGTTGGCCGCCAAGGTTTCTTTGGATTGATAGCCTTGAGTGTGATGATTTTTGTATCAATTCAGGAACCGCAACGCATAAAACGCTGGGCGATAATTTGTTTTTTTCTGTCATTTATTGCGCTGGTCTTTTTGCCGGTGTTTGGCACAAATTATGGCAAAGGTGCTATTCGCTGGTATTCGCTGGGCTTTATGTCGGTGCAACCTTCGGAATTCATAAAGCCGGTTTTTGTGGTTTTTGTTGCTTGGCTGATGTCGGCCAGCAATGATATCGCCGGTCCACCGGGCAAAACAATTTCTTTTGGACTGACGGTGTTGCTGGTTTCAATTCTTGTTTTGCAACCCGATTTTGGTCAGGCAATTTTAATATTATTTAGCTGGGCATTGATGTTTTTCATTGCGGGGGCACCCTTGTTTTTGATGATAAGTGTTGCGGCGATAACAATTTTTGCGGGCATGGCCGCCTATAATCTATCACCCCATTTTGCCAGTCGTATTGACAGTTTTTTGTCGGGTGAAATTGATCCGACTACGCAGATCGGCTTTGCCACCGAAGCCATCCAAGAAGGCGGGTTTTTCGGTGTGGGGCTGGGGCAGGGCACCGTTAAATGGTCGCTGCCTGACGCGCATACAGATTTTATCATCGCGGTGGCGGCTGAAGAATTTGGTCTGTTGCTTACACTGATCATCATCGGGCTGTTCTTATTTATTTCGGTACGGTCCCTGATGTTGTTGCGCCGCGAACGCGATCCCTTTAACCGGTTGACCGGCGTTGGCCTGACGGTGTTGGTGGGGATGCAAGCATTTATTAATCTTGGTGTTGCGGTGCGTCTGGTGCCAACCAAAGGCATGACTTTACCCTTTATCAGCTATGGCGGTTCTTCTTTACTGGCCATTGGTGTGCTGTTTGGCATGTTGCTGGCAATGACGCGACAGCGACCGCAAAATGAAATGATGGATATTCTTGGGCGTGGAAAGTGACGGCGCCGCTGCTTGTCATTGCTGCTGGTGGCACAGGGGGGCATATGTTTCCTGCCCAAGCATTGGCTGAGGCAATGTTAGCCAAAGGCTGGCGCGTCAAACTTTCAACGGATGAGCGCGGCGCGCGATATTCGGGTGGTTTTCCAAAAGCGGTTTCCCGCGCGGTAGTGCGTTCTGCAACCACTGCGCGCGGTGGGAAGCTAACAAAATTGCTGGTGATCCCCAAAATTACGTCCGGAATTTTTGCTGCTTGGCGCAACATGCGAAAGGACCGGCCCGCGGTTGTTGTCGGTTTTGGTGGTTATCCGGCCATTCCGGCCATGGCTGCGGCATGGCTAATGCGGTTGCCGCGTATGATCCATGAACAAAATGGCGTATTAGGTCGGGTAAATAATGTGTTTGCAAGGCGCGTTGATCTGGTGGCTTGCTCGGTCTGGCCGATGGATTTACCAAAAGATGTCGAAAGTATTCATACCGGAAATCCGGTGCGAGGGTCGGTTTTGGCTATGACAGGCGCGCCTTATAAACTGCCCGGCGATTTTCAAATGCAGGTTTTGGTGATGGGCGGATCACAAGGCGCAAGCATTCTGTCAAAGATTGTTCCGGCGGCCATGGCGCATTTGCCGGCGGCATTGTTGAAACGCATTAACGTGACCCATCAAGCCAGAGAAGCCGACCATGATATGGCGGTTGCTGCTTATGAAACCCTTGGCGTCAGCGCCACGGTAAAACCTTTTTTTGAGGATATCCCCCAACGCATGGAAACGGCGCAACTTGTTGTCAGCCGCGCGGGGGCTTCCTCTATTGCAGATATTTCTGTTATCGGGCGGCCTTCCATTCTGATCCCATTGGCAATTGCGGTTCGCGACGAACAAACCGCCAATGCAAAAGGATTGGCGCAAGCAGGCGGTGCGATTGTGATTCAGGAACGCGACTTGACTGACAAAGGGCTGGCGGCGCATATCGGGGCAATTCTTTCTGATCCTGACAAAGCCCGATCAATGGCCGACGCGGCGCTTTCATTGGGCAAACCTGACGCTACCCAAAAACTTGCTGCGCTGGTCGAAGCGCTGCATGAGCGAGGCCCAACGTGAATAGCCAAACAAGATTACCCCATGATATCGGCCCAATCCATTTTGTGGGCATTGGCGGCATTGGTATGTCCGGCATTGCCGAGGTTTTGCTGAACCACGGTTATACGGTGCAAGGGTCTGATCTGAAATCGGGCAAAATCACCGACCGGCTGACGAAGAAGGGTGCTAAAATATTTGTGGGCCAAAAGCCCGAAAATTTAGAGGGTGCGGCGGTCATTGTGATTTCCAGCGCCATCAAACCCGGCAATGCCGAGCTGGACACAGCGCGCAGCCTAGGCTTGCCCGTGGTGCGCCGCGCAGAAATGCTGGCTGAATTAATGCGGCTTAAATCCAATGTTGCGGTGGCGGGCACCCATGGCAAAACCACGACAACATCTATCGTTGCCGCGCTTTTGGATGGCGGCGGCATGGACCCGACCGTGATCAATGGCGGCATTATTCATGCCTACGATTCCAACGCCCGCATGGGCACCGGCGACTGGATGGTGGTGGAGGCTGACGAAAGCGACGGCACGTTTAATAAACTGCCCGCGACCATTGCTATTATCACCAATATTGACCCCGAACATATGGATCACTATGGCAGTTTTGATGCCCTGCGCGAAGCATTTTATACCTTTGTTTCCAACATTCCATTTTACGGGGCCGCGATTTGCTGCATTGACCACCCAGAGGTGCAATCTTTGGTGGGGCGTATTACCGACCGCCGGGTGATCACCTATGGGTTTTCGCCCCAAGCCGATGTGCGATGCGAAAACCTGCGGTATGAAAACGGCGCGGCGTTTTTTGATGTGGTGCTGGCAGACCGGCGGATTGACGGGCTGACCTTGCCGATGCCGGGTGATCATAATGTTTCTAACGCGCTGGCGGCGATTGCCACAGCTTTACATCTGGGCGTCAATTCAAACGAAATCAGGGAAAGCCTTGCCGATTTTTCGGGCGTTAACCGAAGGTTTACCCGTGTTGGTAAAATTAATGGGGTGACCATCATTGATGATTACGCCCATCATCCGGTTGAAATTGCAGCGGTTCTGAAGGCGGCGCGCCAGTCTATATCAGGCAAGGTTATTGCTATCCACCAACCGCACCGTTTTTCGCGGCTATATGATTTGTTTGAGGATTTCTGTTCGTGTTTTAACGATGCCGATCACGTGGCCATCGCGCCGGTTTTTACCGCTGGCGAAAGCCATATTAAGGGCGCAGACCATATCGCCTTAGCAGCAGGGCTTTTGGGCCATGGTCATAAATCGGCGGTGGTAATTGAAGGCGAATCCGAAATTGCGGCGTTTATCCAAAACATTGCCAAACCGGGCGATATGGTGGTGTTCATGGGCGCGGGAACCATTACTAACTGGGCCAATAACCTGCCAAAGGCCTTAGGGTGAGCGGCTTTATTTTTGCCTGTATCTGGGCAATTTCCGCCAATGTTATTGCTATGGTTCATGATGCCCCCAAATATCGTATCCACTGGGTTTTGGCGCGGTTGCTGGTGTTATGCCTGCCGTTCGTGATTTGGCGTGTTGGCGTTGACCATGGAACTGGATGGATGCTGGCGGCACTTGGCGTTGCAATATTCCAGTTGCGGCTTATGTTGAATCATATGGGCAAACAATTGATTGCAAAGCTAAAGGAGATCCTGTGACGGCGCTTTTGGCAGCAGCAATTTGGGCGCTTGCGGCCAATATGGTGGCGATGCTGCCCCATAATCGGCTGCACTGGAATTTGGGGCGCGTGCTGGTGCTGATGGCGCCGGTAATCTTGTGGCTGATCGGTCGGGAATTCGGATTTTTGGCGATGTTTGCTTTTGTGCTGGTTGTGATATCTCTGTTTCGCCGACCCTTGGCGCATCTATTCAAACACCTGACCGGACAGTTAGAGCCAAAAGAATGAACATTGGAAATTTACCAAAAGTTGCAGGAACATTAACCCAAAACCGTCCGATGGACAGCCTAAGCTGGCTAAAAACCGGCGGCCCTGCCGAGGTGTTATTCCAGCCTGCCCATATGGCTGATCTGGCGAAATTTCTAAAAGCTTTGCCTGCGGAAATTCCGGTGCTGCCCATCGGGGTTTGCTCAAATCTTATCATCCGCGATGGCGGCATTAACGGCGTGGTCATCCGTCTGGGGCGTGAATTTAACGGGTTTGAGCAAATGGCCAATGGCAATATCCGTGTGGGTGCGTCATTGCTGGGTGCCCACGCTGCGCGCAAGGCGGCTGATCTGGGCGTGGATATGGCGTTTTTGCGCACTATCCCGGGGTCAATTGGCGGCGCGATCAAGATGAATGCGGGGTGCTATGGCAATTATCTGGCGGATGTTTTTGTATCAGCCACGGCGGTAACGCGTGCCGGAAAAACCATCACATTGCGACCAGATGATATGGGGTTTTCCTATCGTCACTCGGATGTGGCGGATGATACGATCATCACCCAATGCGTTTTGTGCGGCCCTGCTGCTAACCCGGATGAAATCCTTGCAAAAATGGAAAATGCACTTTTGCACCGCGCGGAAACGCAACCTGTCAAAGATCGTTCCTGCGGGTCTACGTTTCGCAATCCTGCCGGTTTTTCATCCACCGGCAAAGCCGATGATGTGCATGATTTGAAGGCATGGAAGGTCATTGACGATGCCGGTTTGCGCGGCGAAAAACTGGGCGGGGCGCAGATGTCAGCCATGCATCCGAATTTTCTGGTCAATACCGGCAATGCCACATCCAAAGATTTAGAGGATCTGGGCGAGTTGGTGCGAAAAAAGGTCTATGAAAATTCTGGAATTACGTTAGAATGGGAAATCAGGCGCGTGGGCAAATATTAGTCTTATGCAAACCGGCACCCAATAAGCATTAAGCACGGGGCCGAAAATTTGAGGCGGTCGTATGTCGAGCAGGACAGCAAACCGCATCGCAGTGTTAAAAGGTGGCCCCTCAGCGGAACGTGACGTTTCGCTTGATTCCGGGGCAGCTTGTGCGCAGGCGTTGCGGGAATTTGGGTATGACGTGGTGGAAGTCGACGCGGATGTCGATCTCGCCGCGCGTTTGCTTGAGCAAAAACCCGACGTTGTTTTTAACGCGTTGCATGGCCGCTGGGGTGAAGACGGTTGTGTTCAGGGAATGCTTGAATGGCTGAAAATTCCCTATACCCATTCCGGCGTTTTGGCTTCGGCAATGGCGATGGATAAAGTGCGCAGCAAAGAAGCGTATCGCGCGGCTGGCTTGCCCGTTGTTGATAGTTTGCTAACCAGCGCAATATCTGCAAAAGCAAGCCACCCGATGCAGCCGCCTTATGTTGTTAAACCCAACAATGAAGGCTCATCTGTCGGAATCTATATCGTTGATAAAAACGCCAACGGCCCTGCCAAGCTGGAGGATGACATGCCCGAGATAGTTATGGTCGAAGCATTCATTCCAGGTCGCGAATTATCAACCGCAGTGCTGGGCGACCGTGCCCTAAGCGTGACCGATATTCTGACCGAAGGTTGGTATGATTATCACGCCAAATATTCGGTTGGCGGTTCCACCCATGTGGTTCCCGCTGATCTTCCTGATGACGTTTTTGCTGCTTGTCTCAATTACGCGCGACGCGCACATGATGCGCTTGGCTGCAAAGGCCTATCGCGCACCGATTTTCGCTGGGATGAAACCCGTGGGCTGGCTGGATTGTTCTTGCTTGAAACCAACACACAACCCGGCATGACTGCAACGTCGCTAGCGCCTGAACAAGCGGCACATTGCGGCATGGATTTCCCTGCGCTTTGTCATTGGTTGGTGGAGGACGCATCATGTCAGCGTTAATTGCAACAAGAAATATCCCCAAGTCGGTTGCCTTGGTCGCGCAACAGCGCAAAGACCCTGCGCCCAGCAAAATGACCTATCGCTTGCAACGGCTTTGGCTGCGTAAATATGTCAGGCCGATTGTGCAAATTTGGCTTCCGGTTCTGGGGCTGGCATTGTTTGTATGGATGCTCTCGTCAAATGAGGCGCTTCGCACGGTTGTTCAGGAAAAATTTAATGATGTTCGGGCAAGCGTTGCTGCACGGCCGGAATTAACCATTGAATCCATTAGCATACCGGTTGGTTCG
Source organism: Rhodobacterales bacterium (assembly GCA_003228875.1). Lineage (GTDB taxonomy): Bacteria > Pseudomonadota > Alphaproteobacteria > Rhodobacterales > Rhodobacteraceae > UBA3077. Next base: position 10,787 of record QIGK01000030.1, on the reverse strand, counting down.
GTCGATCTAGTGCGCCAGATAGACGGGGTCATCGATTTGGCATTGCCGGTCAGCGCAATGAATGTTGATCTGGAGGCTATGCGGCAGGTTGTTCAAAACCTAAGCGCCGTAAAATCCGCCACGGTTCAGTTATCCAGCAGTGGTCAGTTGGTGATCACCATTGAAGAACGGATCCCAAGAATGGTCTGGCGCAATGGCAACCGTATATTTTTGCTTGATGAAACCGGCATTCGCGTCGCAGAAGTGCCGCGCCGCGCGGTTCGCATTGACTTGCCTTTGGTGATTGGCGGCGGTGCTGATGTCGCGATTAATGAGGCGCGGCTATTATACGCATTGGCTGCACCGCTTGAGGAACGTATCCGCGCATTGGTGCGCGTCGGAGAGCGTCGATGGGACCTTGTTCTGGATGGCGATCAGGTTATCAAGCTGCCAGAGTTCGGTGCACAAGAAGCCTTGCGTCATGTTATCGCCATGCAAACCAGCCAACAGATTATGGATTGGAACTTGTCTATCATAGATATGCGAGACCCAAGCCGCCCGCTTATCCGCCTTAATGATGCCGCGCTGAAAGCATTAAGTGATGAACGTTATGCCACTTTGGGAGAACCAGTATGATTGATCTTTTTGAAACCCAGCGTGACATGCGCCATCGCCGTGAAGCCGCTGTAAAGCGCGGCACAGTTGCAGTGCTTGATATTGGCTCGTCAAAAATCGCTTGTCTGGTGTTACAGTTTGTGCCTGAATCGACCCTTGGCAGCAGTGATGTTACCATTCCGACAATGGGCAGTTTTCGGGTTACCGGTGTTGCCACAACCCAGTCAAGAGGCGTTCAATTTGGCGAGATCGTCGATATGAACGAAACCGAACGCGCGGTGCGCACGGTGGTTCAAGGTGCACAAAAAATGGCGAATACAAGGGTTGATCATGTCATTGTCAGTTTTGCAGGGGGTCGGCCTCGCTCCTATGGGCTGGACGGGGTTGTCGAAGTGGAACATGGCGAAGTATCCGAACGTGATATTGGCAATGTTCTGGCCAGTTGTGACGTGCCGCCTTTTGGTCAGGGTCGCAAAGCATTGCATGCGCTGCCGGTTAATTTCACCCTTGATCATAAAAGCGGCCTGAAAGACCCCAGAGGCCAAATCGGCGTTAAACTGGCGGTAGATATGCATATGCTGACGGTTTCCGGCACGCCGGTTGAAAACCTTCTGGAATGTTTACGGCGCTGCGATCTGGAGGTCGCAGGCCTTTCGTTTTCAGGGTTTGTCAGCGGTGTTTCGGCGTTGATGGAAGACGAACAAAAGCTGGGCGCGGCTGTGGTGGATATTGGCGGTGGTTCAACAAGTATTGCGGTATTTATCCATAACCACATGATTTACGGTGATGCAGTGCGCATGGGCGGCGGCCATATTACCAATGATATTTGTCAAGGCTTACGGGTTTCGGTGGAAGTGGCGGAACGGATCAAAACCCTGCATGGCGGCCTTTTGGCCACAAGCGCTGATGACAGGGATCTGATCGAAGTGCCAAACCCGATGGCGCAATGGGAAACCGACCGGCGCACAGTGACACGGGCGGAACTAATCGGGATAATGCGCCCTCGGGTTGAGGAAATTCTGGAAGAAGTGCGGGCGCGGCTTGATGCCTCGGGGTTTGAACACTTGCCGACCCAGCGCATTGTGTTGACAGGTGGCAGCAGCCAAATTCCGGGCCTTGAAGACATGGCCAGCCGGATTTTGGGACGTCAGACCCGAATTGGTAAACCGCTTCGGGTGCAAGGTTTGCCCCAAGCCGCCACTGGCCCTGCGTTTTCTGCGGCGGTTGGGTTGGCTTTGCACGCCAGCCAGCCGCAGGACGAATGTTGGGATTTTGAAGTTCCGTTGGATCGTTTGGGCACAAGAAGGATCCGGCGCGCCATGCGTTGGTTCAAGGATAATTGGTAAAAGTCATCTGAATGGTTTCGATACAGAAATTTAGCGTGTGTATCGGTGGAAATTGGCTTATATAGGGTATAAACACATCATATTGTGGTTAAATTGCGATTAAATGGTGACCAAATGGCTTTCTTAAGCTAGAATAACGAATCAGCAGGATATTAATAAAAGCCCGAAAATGGGCAGAGCAGCAAAATTAACAGGCGGACCATAAAATGGCTTTGAATCTAAGTATGCCCGAATCTACGGACCTTAAACCGCGCATCACAGTTTTTGGTGTTGGCGGGGCAGGCGGTAACGCGGTTGATAACATGATCGACAAAAACCTTGATGGCGCAGAGTTTGTTGTCGCGAATACGGATGCTCAAGCATTGAGCCAAGCCAAGGCTACCAAGAAAATTCAGCTTGGTGAAAAGGTTACTGGCGGGCTGGGTGCAGGCGCAAGACCTGAAATCGGGGCCTCGGCCGCGACCGAAAGTTATGAAGCGATTGTTGATCATCTGGCAGGCAGCCATATGTGTTTTATCACCGCTGGCATGGGCGGGGGCACCGGCACCGGTGCAGCGCCAATTATTGCCAAAACCGCGCGTGAACTGGGTGTTTTGACGGTGGGTGTTGTCACCAAACCGTTTCAGTTTGAAGGCGCAAAACGGATGCGTCAGGCAGAAGCCGGCGTTGAAGAACTGCAAAAAGTTGTTGATACGCTGATTATTATTCCCAACCAGAACCTGTTCCGGCTGGCCAATGAAAATACCACCGTAACCGATGCGTTCAGCCTTGCGGATGATGTGCTTTATCAAGGCGTCAAAGGCGTTACCGACCTGATGGTGCGGCCCGGAATTATCAACCTCGATTTTGCCGATGTTTGTTCAGTGATGAATGAAATGGGTAAAGCCATGATGGGCACCGGTGAAGCATCGGGCGAAGATCGCGCCGTTCAGGCCGCGGAAAAAGCCATTGCCAACCCGTTGCTGGATGAAATTTCGCTTAAGGGTGCCAAGGGTGTGTTGATTAATATCACCGGTTCTGAAGACATGACCTTGTTTGAACTGGACGAAGCTGCGAACCGCATTCGTGACGAAGTTGACCCAGAAGCAAACATTATTGTTGGCTCCACGCTTGATCCAGACATGGACGGCATCATTCGGGTTTCGGTGGTTGCAACAGGCATTGATGCGGTTGAAGGTGCACAAGCTGCGCCGGTATCGCGGCGCGCCCCAGAAGTTTTGGCTACAACGCCAGCGCCTGAGGTCGAAGAAATTGATGAATCGGTTGAGCCAGAACAGGTTGAAGAAATTGCCGCAACAGCGGAAAATTTTATCGACCAGCATATTGCGAAAGACGCGCTTCCGATTGCAGCAGACCCAACACCCGTGGCAGAAGTTGCTGAAAAAGAAACCACCCTGCGTTTGCGTGCAGCTGTGGCCAATCAGCCCGAAACAGAACCAGCGCCGGAACCCGCCGAGGAAGAAAAGCATGGCCGTTTTGCGATCAACAGCTTGATAAACCGTATGACAGGCGGCCAACAAAAAGAAGAAAAGCCGGCGCAACAACGTGCGCAACCAACCCTGCATGCAGCATCACCTGAGCCACAACCAGACCTCTATCAAGAAGAACAGGAACGCGTTGATATTCCAGCGTTTTTAAGGCGTCAAGCCAACTAGGTTTTCTCCCACCTAACGGGGCGCTTGCTTGTCAGGCGCCCTTTTTCTATGCATCCGAATTGTCGCAATTCGTCACAAAGAGTGATTTTTTTGACAGCGATTAATATTTGAACACTGGGCAATATGGACTATATGAAACCCATAGATTTATCGTTTGGGGTTTCCTGTGCAGCGCACTCTTAAAAACAGCATTGGTTTTGTTGGCATCGGGCTTCATTCCGGGCGCCCTGCGCGCGTGATGTTACGACCCGCCACACAAGGCTACGGGATCAAATTTCGCCGGACTGACATCAAAGACGTGGACAATTTTGTTTCAGCCACATGGGATCAGGTTTGCAGCACTAAGCTGTCGTCGAATATCCAAAACTCTGCCGGGGTTATGGTTTCAACCATCGAACATATTATGGCGGCATTGGCTGGCTGTGGCATTACCAATGCCTTGATCGATATTGACGGGCCGGAACTTCCGATTATGGACGGCAGCAGTAAACATTTTGTTACCAAAATCCTGAAAACCGGCGTTGAATTGCAAGAAAACGGGTTTGTTTGGCAGATCAGAAAAACCGTGGCTGTGCGTGATGGCGCGGCTTTTGCGGAGCTTTCGCCGCTGGACCGTTATGAAATAGACTTTTCTATTTCGTTTGAAAATACCGCGATCGGGTTTCAATCAACGGTGCTGGACATGCGCGGCGCAACCTTTATCGATGAGCTGGCCGATTGCCGGACATTTTGTCTGAATTCCGATATTGCGGCGATGAAAAGCGCAGGGCTGGCGCTCGGCGGGTCATATGACAACGCTTTGGTGGTCGATGGCAGCCATTACTTGAACCCTGAAGGCCCGCGGCGCATTGATGAATGCGTTCGCCATAAAATTCTGGATGCAGTAGGAGACCTTGCTTTGGCGGGCGCTCCTATACTGGGCCGGTATAAAGGTGTGCGCTCTGGGCACCGGATGACGAATCTTTTGTTGCGCAAATTGTTTGAAACCGAAGGCGCAGCCGTGAAAATTCCCGTTGACGAACAGATAATGAAGGTTTTGCCCTGCGCCGATGAGCGGGAATTCGACCTTATGCGCACCGGATAGGTGTTTTATTGAAAAATACCGTTTTTCCTCACCAATATTTGTGATAGCAACGCTTAGGAATTGTCAAAGGGTTTGGGTATATGGTTCAGGTTCAAGTGTTGAAACGGATAGTGATCGTTTCTGTGTTGCTGACCCTTGCTGCCTGTGGCCGTGGTGGTCCGCGAATTACCGTTGATGATAGTAGCTCTGCGCAACAAATTCTATCTTTGGCCCAATCAGAAATTGACCGCAGAGACTATAGCGACGCAGCCGATCTATACCTAGAGGTCGAGCGGTTATTTCCTTATACGGTTGAGGCTGAATTTTCCGTGATCGAAGCTGCCAAAGCTTATCGCGAAGCTGGTGATGCTGTTCAAAGCCGTGCTGCCGCTAACCGCTATCTTGATTTTTATCCGGTCAGCCAATACGCGGCGTTGGCGCAATATCTGGTCGCGCTATCCTATTATGATAAAATTGTTGATGTTCAACGGGATCAGCAAAATACTTTCCGTGCCTTGCAGGAACTTCGAATTGTAATCGAACAATTCCCGGAAACCGAATATGCCGAACTTGCCTTGCCACAGTTTACAATAGCGTTGAATCAGTTGGCTGGCAAAGAAATGGACGTTGGCCGTTTTTATCTAAAACGCGGTCAGTTTTCGGCGGCTTTGGGCCGGTTCAGCGCTGTGATCGATGAATATGGCGACAATCCACACCTGCCTGAAGCATATCATCGTTTGGTTGAGGCCTATTTGTCGCTTGGCCTAGTCAACGAAGCAGCAAGGAGCGCGGCAATTCTGGCCCAGCAATTCCCCGAAACATCTTGGAATCTTGCCAGTCAGTCCTTGATGGCTACTGGTCAACAAGAAAATTCCGGCGCTGGCTTGTTTGGGCTGGTGTTCCAGCGCAACTAACGCGGGGTTTTATGCTCCAGCATCTTTCTATCCGCAATATTCTTTTGATAGATCGTGTTGATCTGGAATTCGGCCTCGGACTGAATGTTTTGACCGGTGAAACCGGTGCTGGCAAATCAATATTGCTTGATTCACTTGGCTTTGTCTTGGGATGGCGTGGGCGCGCTGAACTGGTGCGGCAAGGCGCGGAATTCGGTGAAGTGATTGCACAATTTGATCTTTCGAATGATCATCCGGCGCTAGGCATTTTGGAAAAAGCCGGCATCGTTTTTGAAGGTGATTTGATCTTGCGACGGGTCAACAACCGCGATGGCCGAAAACGTGCTTTTCTAAATGACCGTCCGGTTTCATCTGAAGTCTTACGCACGCTTTCGGAAACATTGGTGGAAATTCATGGTCAGCATGATGATCGTGGCTTGCTGGAACCTAAAGGCCACAAAGCGTTGCTGGATGCCTATGCGGAAAATCATTCAGCGCTGGCGAATACTCGCAAAACTTGCACAACTTTGATGCAGGCGCAAAAGACCCTTGATTTGGCCCAAACACAGCTTGACCTGGCAGAGGCCGACAAAGCGTTTTTACAACATGGTTTAGCCGAACTTGAAACACTGGCAAGCCATCCGGGTGAGGATGCAACACTGGATTCAGACCGAAGGCGGATGCAATCTGCGGACCGCATTCGTGGGGATATTGAAAAAGGTCAGCAATTGTTGAACTCAGCTGAAAATAGTTTGCAAGACGGGCAGCGCTGGCTTGAGGACGCTTTTGGTTCTTCTGAGGCACATCTGGATACCAGCGTTGACGCTATTTCGCGTGCTATGGTCGAAATAACCGAGGCTCAGCAAGGGGTTAGTGCAGTTTTGCACGATCTTGAATTCAGCCCATTTGAGCTTGAACAAGTTGAAGAAAGGCTTTTTGCCATTCGGGCAATGGCGCGGAAATATGATGTTCAGCCTGACGCGCTCCAATCAATTATGGTTGGTTTTGACGAAAAGCTGCGGCGCATTGATTTGGATTCTGAGCATCTTGTTGACCTGAAAAAGACAGTTGTAACCGCCAGCGAAGCTTATAGGCGCGCTGCAAAAAACCTATCTTCACGCCGCAAAACCGCAGCGAAAAAGCTTGACCATGCCATGCAGGCTGAACTTGTGCCGCTTAAGATGGAACGGGCACAGTTTATGAGCAATGTCGTGGAAATAGACGATGCCAGACCAAGCCCCGAGGGCAACGATTCGGTGTTTTTTACGGTTGCCACCAACCCCGGCGCACCAGCAGGACCAATTGATAAAATTGCTTCTGGCGGGGAATTGTCGCGATTTTTGCTTGCCTTGAAGGTTTGCCTGACCACCCGTTCAGAGGGGCTGACCCTGATTTTTGATGAAATTGATCGCGGGGTTGGCGGGGCCACAGCGGATGCTGTCGGGCGGCGTTTGGCGGCTGTGGCAAAAGACACGCAAACTCTTGTGGTTACCCATTCCCCACAAGTGGCCGCGATTGGGGAAACCCATTTTCTGGTATCAAAATCAGTTGATGCCAATCAAACGACCACTCAAGTTTCAGCGCTTGACCCAACCCAACGTCGCGATGAAATTGCCCGCATGTTGTCCGGTGACAAAGTTACCGAAGCAGCCCGCGCCGCTGCGGATGTGCTTTTGGCATAGCAGGTTGAACGCTAGTTCATCGGAATTAATTTGCCCGGGTTCATGATGTTTTGCGGGTCTAGCGTTCTTTTTATGTCAACCATAACTGACAATGCGTCACCGTGTTCTGCCGCCATATATTTCAATTTTCCAACGCCAATACCGTGTTCACCCGAAACGGTACCGTTGAATTTCAAAGCGCGCTTGGCAAGATTTTCGGTAAACGTTTTGGCGCACGCCAGTTCTGTTGGATCATTTTTTGCGATACAAATCCCGCAATGAAAATTTCCGTCACCCACATGGCCAACAACAGTAAAAGTCAGGCCCAGCGCGTCTCCTTCTGCTTTGGTTTCAAGAATGGCCTCAGCCAGATGGGAAATGGGCACGCAAATATCGGTATTTTGCACCATTGATCCGGGCCGCACAGCTTTTTGGGCGTAATAGGCATTGTGGCGCATGTCCCATAATTTCTTGCGTTCCTCAGCATTGGATGACCATTTGAACGCATCGGCGCCCATTTCTTTGGCAATGTCGCCAAATTTTCCGGCTTGTTCTGCAACAGCGGTTGTAGATCCGTGGAACTCTACAAAAAGATGTGGTTTTTCTGGCAGGTCAGAACCATTATAGGCGTTAAACCCGCGCACCATGACATCATCGACAAATTCAATTCTGGCCATAGGGATGCCCATTTGAATGGTGTTTATCACCGTATCAACCGCTGAGGATATATCTGGAAATGAGCAAGTCGCCGCAGATATTGCCTCGGGCTGCCCGTGCAATTTTACGGTTAATTCGGTAATAATGCCCAACGTGCCTTCGGAGCCAACAAACAGTTTGGTCAGGTCATATCCGGTTGAGGATTTTCGCGCCCGTGATCCGGTGCGAATGATCCTGCCGTCAGCCAAGACTATTTCCATTGCCAAAACATTTTCTTTGATGGTGCCATAGCGCACAGCAGTGGTGCCCGATGCACGGGTTGCCGCCATGCCCCCCAGCGATGCATCCGCCCCCGGATCAACCGGAAAAAACAACCCAGTGGCCCGCAATTCGGTGTTTAACTGTTTGCGCGTCACGCCGGGCTGCACCACCGCGTCAAGGTCTTGGCTGTGAATAGCCAAAACCGCATTCATTTTTTGCATATTTACTGAAATGCCACCCCGAAAAGCCAGTTGATGCCCCTCAAGCGAAGTGCCGGTGCCATAGGCAATAACCGGACAAGCTTCAGCGGCGCAGATTTGGACGATTTGCGAAACCTCGTCGGTGTTTAAGGGGTATGCGACCGCATCAGGTGCGGTGACGGGAAAATATGCCTCGTTCTGGCCATGTTCATTCAGAATTGCCGCTGATGTGGTCAGGCGGTCTTGCAACAGGTTGCGTAATTTTGTGATCGCTGCTTCAATGGTCATTATGCCCCCAAACTATGGGCAAAAACTAAGCCGCTAGTGGCAGAAATGGAAGGCAAAAATGGCTCCTGATCTTGACCAATTCGATAGCCCGATCACAACAAGCCCAAAAACCGTTCCGGCAAGCTGGATCGATTATAATGGCCATATGAATGTTTCGTATTACTCGATGGCTTTTGATCAGGCCATTGACGAAGTTTTCGAAACCGTGCTGGGCATTGGTATTAGCCATACAAAAAAGGTTGGTCAGGGACCGTATGTGTTGCAAAACAACCTGCATTACCTTGACGAATTGCTGGAAGCAGCGGAGTTTACGATTAATCTTCAACTTGTTGATCACGATGCCAAGCGGCTGCATCTTTTTCTGGAAATGGTTAATGCAAAGGGCAGCGTTTGTGCGACCAGTGAGCAATTATTGATGAATGTAGACTTGACCACACGGCGTTCCACGCCGTATTCCGATTGGGTAAGCCAGCGGTTGATGTTCCTGCAAGATGCCCATGACAAGCTGCCAAAACCTGAACATTTGGGCGCTAAACTTGGCATTCGACGGAAAAGGTAAAACGTGTCAGAAATAATCGGATTTTACGACAAAGGTTATTGGCGTTCCAAAAAGAGATTGAGGCCGGATGGCACGCAATGCGCCGCAAAGGCCCAAGCCAGCTACAGTTTTGGCTGATTGCGTTAATCATCGGCATTGCTGCGGGGTTTGTTGCTGTCGGTTTTCGGGTTGCGATCGATTTTTTGCAAGAAAATATTTACGGCGCCAGTGACAAAGCGCTGCATTCAAAACTGGCAGAACTGCCTTGGTTTTGGGTTCTTAGTGTGCCAATTCTCGGCGGCTTGGCGGTGGGGATAGTGTTGCAAATATTCACCAAAGACGGACGTCTGGAATCTTTGGCCAATGTCATAGAAGGCGCAGCGCTGCGCGAGGGCATGGTAAGTAAACGCAAGGGAATGTTGGCAACAGGCGTGGCGCTGATCACTTTGTCAACCGGCGGGTCGACCGGTCGCGAAGGCCCTGTGGTGCATTTTGGTGCGGTTATTTCCAGTTGGGTTTCGAACTTGATCAGGGCGGATGGCATTACCGCACGTGATCTGATGGGCTGCGCGGCAGCGGCAGCAGTTTCAGCATCTTTTAATGCACCAATTGCCGGGACAATATTTGCGCTCGAAGTTGTGTTGCGCCATTTTGCGGTGCATGCATTTGCACCCATTGTGATTGCCTCTGTTGCTGGAACGGTGGTGAGCAGGTGGCAAATGGGCAATGTCACAGAATTTGTGATGCCTGCCACGAACCTGTCGTTTTATCAGGAATTGCCAGCTTTTTTGATGTTGGGACTGTTATGCGGTTTTGTAGCCTATGTGTTAATCAAAACAATCTTTGTTGCCGAAGACATGGGCGATATGCTGCAAAAAACCACTTCTATGCCTATTTGGTTACGCCCCGCACTGGCTGGCGCGCTTTTGGGGCTGATCGCAATTTGGTTCCCGCATATTATTGGCGTTGGTTATGAAACCACTTCAAGGGCGTTAACCGGTCAAATTGGCTTTTGGCTGACCATTGCTTACGTGATTGCCAAAGTGGTGGCTGTGGCCATTACCTTTGCAGGCAGAATGGGTGGCGGTATTTTTTCGCCATCGCTTATGATTGGTGCGATGACCGGGCTTTCTTTTGGCTATGTTGCCACCGCGATTGCGCCGGGCGTTTCGGGGGTTGAAACGCTTTATGCTTTGGCGGGTATGGGCGCCGTTGCGGCAGCGGTTTTAGGCGCGCCAATTTCGACAACCTTAATTGTTTTTGAATTAACCGGAGACTGGCAGGCCGGTATTGCGGTAATGGTTTCGGTATCTTTGGCCTCGGCATTAACCAGCCGTTTGGTTGATCGTTCGTTCTTTTTGACAGTGCTGGAACGGCGTGGTGTGCATTTGGCAGATGGGTCGCAAGCTTATTTATTGGCAACTATTTCAACGGGGCGGTTGATGCGATTGGTTGGCGCTGAAAACGGGCCGTCTGATTTCCAGTGTCAGGAGCTAATCACCCAAGGCTTTTTTCTAGAATCCAGTGCCAGCCTTGAACAAGCGATCCCGATGTTTGATCAAAGCAATTCTGAGATGATTCCGATTGTTGAAATCACCGAGAGTGGCCCGCAATTATTGGGCGGACTTTAC
>QIGK01000029.1 GCA_003228875.1 Rhodobacterales bacterium | reverse complement strand
CAGACACAACCATCCCCGACCCGCAATGTTTTTGCAAGATCGGAAAGGTGATTTTACCGGGGCTTTGGGTGATGATTGCATCACAGATTGAGCCGCTCAGGCGCGCGTTGCTTAGCCGCTCGCCTACTTTTAGGGAACGCGCCACATCGTCAAATTCCTCTGGTTCTACAGGGCGCACCGTTAACCCCGGCGCTTCTGCCGCAAGCGCCAAGCTGATGCCCGAGGTCAGCCCGCCGCCCCCACAAGGCACCAAGACTTGCGCCTCGGCCACACCAAATTCAGCCGCTTGCGTTGCGATTTCCAGTCCAACCGTGCCTTGGCCTGCGATCACCAAGGGTTCATCAAAGGGTTTCACCAGCGTCAAGTTGCTTTGACGGGCCAGTTCTGCGCCCAATGCGTCACGGTCTTCAGTGGCGCGGTCATACAACACAACTTTTGCGCCCAGCGCTTTGGTGTTTTCAATCTTTGACACCGGCGCATCACTTGGCATGATAATCACCGCCTCAACCCCGTGCATTTTTGCTGCCAGCGCCACGCCTTGAGCGTGGTTGCCCGACGAATAGGCAATCACGCCTTTGATGTCAGCCATGCCGGACAGGGCTGAAAAACCACCACGAAACTTAAAACTGCCGGTATGTTGCAGGCATTCGGCTTTTACAAACACCCGTCGTCCAGCGATTTCATCCAGAAACGGCGAGGACAGCATCGGGGTTTTGCGCACCACCGGTTTCAGGCGTTTTGCAGCAGCGCGGATCATTTCGATATTGCTCATCTTGCTGCTTTCAATAGCTTTTCAAACGCGTCCAGCGCGCCAGCTTCATTCAGAAACGGCACATGCCCGCGATCGGGGATATTGGCGTAAATCATATCGGGGCGGCGGTTTTGCATTTTTACCACCGTATCAAGGCTCAACAAATCCGAGTTAACACCGCGCACCAGCGCCAGTGGAATGTCGGCCATCATATCAAATAACGGCCAAAGATCAGGGGTTGGTTTTTGGTTTTGCTCCAACATTGCGTCGCGCAATTTAGGATCATAAGTCAGGCTAACACCCTCCGCATCAACCTGAAACCAGCGCTTTGCCAATTCCGCCCATTTTTCATCATTTAATTTTGGAAAATCCTGCGCCATGTTGGATTTTAGCGCTATGATCAGCCCATCCAGATTAGACGTTTTTGGAGTGATGCCCAGATAATCCATGATCCGACCCAATCCCAACGGGTCCAGCTCCGGCCCGATATCGTTCAACAACACTGCGGCCAGACGCTCCGGCACAGTTGCCGCCAGCACCATTGATATAAATCCACCACGTGAGGTGCCGATGATAACCGCTTTTTCCAGATCCAGAAAATCCATAAATTCCACCACATCGCGCGCTTCTTGCACGATATTGTAATTGGCAAAATTCGGGTCAAAATCCGACCCCTTGCGGCCGCGTAATGTCAGGCGCACCAGCCGGATACCCGAGGTCGCACCTGCAAATTCGTCAAAATCGCTTAGGTCACGGGTCAGCCCCGGCAGGCAAAGCACCACCATGCCGCTGCCCTCGTCTCGATAATCCAGCCGCAAACCATCACTGGTTTTGAAGTTCTTCATATGCTGGCCGCCAATTCAGGAATGCCGGTCAGGTCTGGCATCGAATAACTTGGCTGGCTGGGCAGCCGGTCCATCGGGTCTTGAGCGCGGTTCACCCATACCGTATGAAATCCGTAATGTGCGGCATAGGCCGCATCCCACCCATTTGACGAGATAAACAAAACCTGATCGGGCTGGCAGGAAAAATGCTGCCCTACCATGTCATAAACAGATTTATGGGGCTTAAAAACACCAACCGATTGCACAGAAAGCACTTTATCAAGACTGTCACCAATTGCGGCAGATTTCACCGCGCCACCAAGCATTTCCGGCGAACCATTTGACAGAATTCCGGTGCACAGCCCATCCTTTTTCAACTGTTTTAACATTTTTGGAACCTCGGGAAATGCCGCCAGTTCAAAATACAGCGCCAACAGACGTTTGCGTAAATCAGCAGTTGCCAGCCCAGCGGCTTCGAGTGCGTAATCAAGCCCGTCTTGGGTCACCTGCCAAAAATCCGTATGGGTGTCTGATACTGCCCGCAACCACGTATATTGTAGCTGTTTGGCCCGCCAATCTGCAGCAACCTGCGGCCATTTCGCTGCGAATTCCTCGCGTCCCGGTTCTTTTGCAGCAATTCTTGCGGCGGCGGCCACCTCAAACAATGTGCCGTAAGCATCAAAAATACAGGTGGTCACAGCCATTAGAATTCCTTTCCAGCCCGTTTCAAGTCAGTCAAAAGAAACAGGATTAACCGCCGCGCTGCAAGCATAAGTTTTGCCTAAAAGCTGCCGGCTGGCAAGCTTGACAAGAGATCAGGTTTTTGCGCAAGCTGGTCAGGTAACCTTTTTTGATTGACGAGTATAGGAATATTGATGAGACACATCTCTTTTGTGGTGCTGGGCTGCGTTTTTGCAAGCTCTGCATTTTCCAGTCCGGTTTTTCAAAGCCCTGCTTTTCAGGCCGAATTATACACGCCCCTTTTAGTGGCCCAGTCCGAGGCGACCACCCTGTCCGACAGGGATTTACGCCGGATTATTTTTTATGCCAATCGCAGTTTGGAAGCGTTGATCAATCTTGGAGAATTCGACGACGAACAGGCGATGCCAGCCCTGCTAAAAACCATTGGCCGTTTAATTGACGCTGGCAATAGTTCAGGGCTTAGCCAAGAAGATACCGCTGAATTTTTTCTGGCATATGTTGTTGAGAACGGCCTTGATGCGGTCCCGGGAAATTGGCTGACTTCATCAGGCGGGTTTGATGCCCAGTCACTCTTTCAAGACGCCGCCATCTATCGGCTGGAAATCCAAGCCGTGCCAGTTGATATTGACGCCATCAACACCGCCGATTTACTGGCGATTCAATCGCTTACCCGCGTTCAACCTGAAACCATCACCGTGCTGCCCGTCGTGCCAAGCACCCAAACTGAACCTCAACCAGTCGTTGAAGACCAAGACCCTCCAAGCTCGACGCTGGCGTTGCCAGAAATTTTTCCGCAAACAGACCCGGAAATCCGAGCCATTCTTGAGTGGATTAAAATTGTGGATAGTCAATGGGTTATTGAAGTTGCTCGGGGGGATTCGCTGGGCGAATATGCGGCTGCGGTTTACAATGACCGGTTACAATTCCGGCGCATATTCCAAGCAAACCGATCAGTGCTGCGTTCACCCAATGTTTTGCCTGTAGGGGCTTTATTGATATTGCCACGGGTTGAATAAAGTCAGAGGTTTTCTGTCTGGGCCATGCCGGTGATATGATAACCGCCATCTACAAATATAATCTCGCCGGTGGTATGGGCTGACAGATCGCTCATGAGATACATCGCCGTGCCGCCCACACTTTCCAGCGTTGCGTTCTGGCGCATGGGTGAGTTTTCCTCGGTATAGCGATAGACCTTTCGCGCCCCGCCAATGGCCGCACCGGCAAGGGTTTTCATCGGGCCGGGGCTGACCGCATTTACGCGAATACCATCGGGGCCAAGGTCATTGGCCAAATACCGAACGGTGCTTTCAAGCGCGGCCTTGGCCACACCCATCACATTATAATTCGGGATAACGCGCTGGCTGCCAAAATAGGTCAGGGTTACAATTGAGCCGCCATTTTTCATTAAGGGCGCGGCGCGGCGGGTCACATCGATAAGGCTGTAACAGGAAATATCCAACGTATTCAAAAAGTTGGCGCGGGTGGTATTTAGAAACCGCCCGTTGAGTTCTTCTTTGTCGGAATAGGCAATGGCATGCACCAGAAAATCCATGCTGCCCCATTTGTCATCAATGGCAGAAAATACCGCATCCAGCGATTCCTCAGATTGCACATCCGCATCCAAAACCAGACTTGACCCGAGGCTTTCCGCAAGCGGTTTTACCCGTTTGCCAAACCCGTCACCCTGATAGGTAAAGGCCAGTTCGGCGCCCTCAGCGGCCAATGTTTGTGCGATGCCCCATGCAATAGAGCGGTTATTCGCAACGCCCATAACGAGCCCGCGTTTGCCCTTCATCAAGTCAGCCATAATGTTTACCCGTTAAATTTGCTCATTGCCAATGTCGCATTTGTGCCACCAAAGCCAAAACTATTCGATAAAATTGTATCAAGTCCAGCGTTATCGCGCCTAACGGTTACGATTTCTTCGGTGTGCAGTGCAGGGTCAAGTTCCTGAACATTGGCTGAGGCGGCAATGTAATCATCCTGAAGCATCAACAGTGAATAGATCGCTTCTTGGGCACCCGTGGCGCCAAGACTATGGCCAGTCAGGGATTTTGTGCTTGAAATCGGCGGGGTGGAACCTTCGCCAAATACATTTCGCACGGCTTTTACTTCGGTGACATCCCCCGCAGGGGTCGAGGTGCCATGGGCGTTGATATAAGAAACCTTGTGATCGCCAAGCGTGGACATCGCCAGTTTCATGGAACGTTCGCCGCCTTCGCCGCTGGGCGCAACCATATCGTGCCCGTCAGACGTGGCGCCATAACCTGTAACTTCGGCATATATTTTTGCACCGCGCGCTAAGGCGTGTGACAGTTCTTCTAGCACCACAATGCCGCCACCACCGGCAATGACAAACCCATCGCGGTTGGCATCAAAGGCGCGGCTGGCCAGTTCGGGTGTATCGTTATATTTGCTGCTCATCGCGCCCATGGCGTCAAACAGGCAGGATAATGTCCAGTCGAGTTCCTCGCCGCCACCGGCAAAAACGATGTCTTGTTTGCCAAACTGGATTTGTTCAACCCCGTTGCCAATACAATGGGCTGAGGTGGAGCAGGCCGAGGTGATGGAATAGTTCACGCCTTTGATCTTGAAGGGGGTCGCCAGACAGGCCGAAGTGGTTGATGACATGCCGCGCGTCACCATAAACGGCCCCATGCGTTTTGGCGCGCCGCGTTCAATCACGATTTTATGGGCGTTAAACAGATGGTATGTCGACGGCCCGCCAGAACCAACCACCAATCCGGTGCGTTCATTTGAAACATCCGAAGGTTCAAGGCCCGAATCGTCAATCGCCTGTTGCATGGCAATATAGGTAAAAGCAGCGCCATCGCCCATAAACCGCAAAGCACGTTTGTCGATATGTTCGGTGACATCAATATCAGGTTTGCCTTGAATTCGGCTGCGAAACCCATGGGTTTCATGGTCAGGCGCAAAAGAAATACCGGATTTACCGGATTTGAGCGAAGTATTCACTTGCTCTGCATTCACCCCGATAGAGGATACAATTCCGATTCCTGTTATAACGACTCGACGCATGGGTTTTCCTTTGTTCTGATCTTGCCTTGCATATAGTCCCAGATGCCACAAAAAACGAGTGGTTTATTCCTGAAACAGGCCGACCTTCATATCGGTGACCGTAAAAGCAAGTTCACCGTCAATTTTAACAGTGCCATTGGCGACGCCAAGTTTAAGGCGGCGGTCAATGATGCGGGTGAATTGCACATCATATTCCAGCAATTTTTTGTCCGGCGTGATCATGGCCGTCAGCTTTACCTCACCCACACCAAGCGCGCGGCCCTTGCCCTGCATATTGCGCCAGCCAAGGTTAAATCCGGTCAGTTGCCACAATCCGTCAAGGCCAAGGCAGCCGGGCATCACTGGATCTGACAAAAAATGGCACTGGAAAAACCAAAGGTCTGGATGGATGTCAAATTCGGCTTTTACATGGCCTTTACCATGTTCGCCACCATCCGCCGAAATATCGGTGATCCGGTCCATCATCAACATTGGCGGCGCGGGCAAAAGCGCATTTCCGGGGCCAAACATTTCGCCACGGGCGCATTCCATCAAGGCTTCTTTGTCAAAGAAAGTGGGGCGTTCAGTCATGGGGGCAGCATCCTTTGCCTGTTACAGATAGCTTTATTACAAAACTGTAACATTTGCGCGCTCAATGGCGCAATAGGTCTGATACAAATCTGAGCCCTTGGCAGCAATTACATTGACGTTTTGGCCTAACCGCACGCAACGTGGACAATGGTGCCATCTGCGCTAATGCCGATGTTTAACCGCGATCCGACCGCATCAGCGGTATAGGCTGTGCCGGGGCGAATAATCCGGGTTTCTGCGGGCAGTTCCACTGCGGCTAACGCCGATTCACCTTGATTCAAAAGATGTTGAAGCCCCGATGCCCCACAATTACCGCTTACAATTGTGGGGACGGAGAAGCTGTTGGGCGAACTGGTTTCTGTAATTTTAAAATTACCCTCAGGTAGACAACCACTCACCAAAACGGAACAAATAATAACGCCAATAGCTCTCATTGATACTCTCCAAATATTAACTGTTTACAGAATCTTGTTATATTTGAAGTTAGGCGGAATTTAGACTTGCGTCAAAAAAATCTGTGGCTCGGGTTTTTTGGATGTGTCTATGGACAAACTCATAAAAGATTTTATTAAATTTTTACAAGGCATTAGTTAATTTATGATGGAGCTATAATTTTCTTAAGATTGACAAAATTGAGAGTTTTTGCCTGCGCAACATCGCCGATCTCGACCGGGACTGGCAATTAATTTGTTGTTAAATGGACTAAATTGTTCAATTTTTTCGATAAAATTGTCGCCAATCGGACAGCAAGAAAAAAAATCAATGATATATTCGGCTTGTTCAAGGCATCAATGTGCCCATTTAATTTTCGGATGGGTTTAGTAAAAAGTGCTGTCGATTTCGTTGGAATTATTCCGTTTGAATGAGGCAAGTGTTAACTGTTGATGATCGCAAACACGCAGATCGGCTTTCCTTCTTGGCGGCAGGAAAATTTTTTTGACGACATAAAATTTTATGTCGGAAGCGGATGTTGACGCCTTGAACACTTTTTGTGTTTGAACGACTTGTGTCAATTCACAAGCTCCAATAGTAATCTGAGTATGAAGAACTCAATTGAAAACAGCGCAAGATTCCCCCATCTGGCAAATTGCCTGCTTTTGCAAAATCTTCCTGTGGATCTTAGCAAGGGTTTATTGAATAAATCCGTTGTCCAAACCTTCAATCGTGACAAGGTTTTTATTGATCAAGGTCAGGTTTCCAACGGTCTTTATTTAATCGCGCATGGCAAAGTTGAAATATCGCGGCTTAATCATGCGGGGCAAAGCGCGTTTATGTCTATGTCGGAGGTTGGTAGCTGCATTGGTGAAATCGAAGCAATTGCGGAAAAAGAATATATCGCCTGTTGCACTGCCAAAAAGGGCACGATTTTGTTGTTTCTGCCAAAGCAGTATCTGCTCGAATATCTTAAACATCTGGAATTTGTCAAAAACCTGTCGCTGATTTTTCTGGAACGCATGGAAAGCAATAATTCCTTTCGTTCCATTGATAAGCTGGACCCTGTTGATATTCGTTTGCGCGCCTATTTACATTTTATGTCGGGTCGCTCAGCCAGAATTGAAAAAAGCCAAGCTGATCTGGCAGATATAATTTGTTGCTCGCGCCAAACCATGAACAAAGAGCTGGGCAAACTGCGCAATATGAATATTTTGGACCTTAAAAGCGGCGCAGTGGTTATTCTGGATCGCGTTGCGCTGGCTGAGGGCATCGACCAGCCAAGTTGAAGCTTTGCAAATATCAGCCCGCTAAACCTGATGGGCCATTTTTATCCTTACCGATTCATCCGGTTTTTGATCAGATCATCCACCACGCTTGGGTCAGCCAAGGTTGACGTATCCCCGAGTGCACCAAAGTCATTTTCAGCAATTTTGCGCAAAATGCGGCGCATGATTTTGCCCAGGCCGGGCGCCCATTGCAGCAGGTCCGGCTTTGCTATTGGGCCAATTTCCTTGCGGACCCATTGAAGGAGTTCAGCCCGCAAATCATCGCTGTATGTCGCATCCGCCATCAGGGTGACATAAGCATAAATGCCTTGGCCTTTGATATTATGTGGGTAACCCACAACGGCGGCTTCCGAGACTTTGGGATGGGCAACCAGTGCTGATTCAACCTCAGCCGTTCCCATGCGGTGTCCCGAAACATTGATCACATCGTCAACACGGCCTGTTATCCAGTAATAGCCATCCGCATCGCGTTTGCAGCCGTCACCGGAAAAGTAATAGCCTTTGTAGTCAGCAAAATAGGCGCTTAGGAAACGGTCGGGGTTTTCATAGACCCCGCGCATCATGCTTGGCCAGCTTTCCTTCATGCACAACACGCCTTCGGCTTCCATTGTGGTAATTTCCTGACCGGTTTGCGGATCAAGGATTATGGGCTCAATACCAAAAAACGGTCGGGTTGCAGAACCCGGTTTCAGCACGGTTGCGCCGGGCAATGGGGTTAGCAAAATGCCACCAGTTTCGGTTTGCCACCATGTATCAACAATCGGGCAATTGCCTTTGCCAACAGTATGAAAGTACCATTCCCAAGCTTCGGGGTTAATAGGTTCACCGACCGAACCAAGCGTGCGCAGCGATGACAAGTCTTTGCCCTCAACAAAACCATTGCCCTGCGCCATCAATGCGCGAATGGCGGTTGGGGCTGTATAGAAAATATTGACCTTATGTTTTTCGCAAACATCCCAGAAACGGCCTGCGTCTGGGTAAGTTGGCACGCCTTCAAACATCAAGGTCGTGGCACCATTGGCTAGCGGGCCATAGACAATATAGCTGTGGCCGGTGACCCAGCCAACATCGGCTGTGCACCAGTAAATATCCCCATCGTGGTAATCAAAAACATATTGATGGGTCATGGAGGCATAAAGCAAATAGCCGCCGGTGGAATGCACAACGCCTTTGGGTTTGCCGGTGGAACCAGAGGTATAAAGAATAAATAGCGGGTCTTCGGCATTCATCGGTTCGGGGGAACAATCGGTTGATGCCTTGGCCATTTCAGTTGCGTAGTCAAAATCGCGCCCAGCTTTTAATCCAGTATCAGCGCCAGTGCGGGCCACCACCAGCGTGGTGACATCGCCGGAAATTTCCAGTGCGGCGTCGACATTAGATTTAAGTGGCGTGTTGCGCCCACCGCGCGGGGCCTCATCAGCCGTGACCACCAGTTTTGCACCGGAATCCGCGATGCGCGAGCCTAATGCCTCGGGGGAAAAGCCAGCAAAAACGATCGAATGCACCGCGCCGATGCGGGCACAGGCCAGCATTGCATAAGCGGCCTCGGGGATCATCGGCATATACAAAACCACGCGGTCGCCTTTTGTCAGGCCGAGGTTTTTATAAACATTCGCCAGGCGGCTGACTTTTTCGTGCAGTTCATTATAGGTGATTTTGCTGTCAATGCTGGGATCATCGCTTTCCCAAATGATCGCGGTTTGATCACCCCGCGTCGCCAGATGACGGTCAACACAATTGGCACAAACATTGATCTCACCGTCTTCAAACCATTTGATCGACACATTGTCATAAGCAAAACTGCTGTTTTTAACTTTGGTAAATAGCGTTATCCATTGCAGCCGGTCGCGGGCCTGTTTGCCCCAGAATGCATCGGGGTCTTTGATCGAAGCCGCATACATTTCTTTATATTGAGCGTCATTCAGGTGGGCGCGTGCGACGACCTCCGCGGACGGTGCGTGGATATGTGTCTCAGACATGGTATTAACCTTTGCTAAATCGCCAGATATTCTTCGCGGAGCGTTGCGTTTTCCAGAACATCTGAGGCCAAGCCATCAAAAACAACATTGCCCGTATCCAGAATAACCGCCCTATCGGACAGCTTTAGCGCAGCTACAGCGTTTTGTTCAACGATAATCGTGGTGATGCCCAGCGCTTTGATTTCCAGCAAAGTCTTTTCAATTTCCTGAACAATCACCGGCGCCAGACCTTCATAGGGTTCATCAAGCAAAAGCAATTTCAAATCCCGCGCCAAAGCACGGCCAATGGCCAGCATTTGTTGCTCACCGCCCGAAAGCGTTGTGCCTTCTTGCTTTCGCCGCTCACCCAAACGCGGGAACAATTCAAATATCCGTTCAATTGACCAGCCGACTGGCGGCGCAATCTGGGCCAGTTTCAGATTTTCCTCAACCGTCAGGCCTTGGATAATACGGCGGTCTTCTGGCACCAGCCCAACCCCGCCTATTGATGCCTGATAAGATTTCATTTCGTGCAGGGGTTGGTGATCCAGCCAAATTTCACCATGGGTAATCATGGGATCAGCAAGGCGCGCGATGCTTCTAAGCGTTGAGGTTTTGCCAGCGCCGTTGCGACCCAATAGCGCCAAAATCTCGCCTTCGTGCACGTTAAAGCTGACGCCTTGCACGATATAGCTTTCGCCATAATACGCATGGATGTCATGTACTGAAAGAAAAGCAGGCTTGTTGGATGGGTCGTTCATACTTCGGCCTCCCCTAGGTAAGCTTCGCGGACTTTTGGGTGGCCTTTGATGTTTTCGGGCGTGTCTTCAGCAATAATCGCGCCTTGGGCCAGCACCGAAATAGTGGTTGCAAGGCTGAAAACCACGTGCATGTCATGCTCAATAATCACCATGGTAATGCCGCGCGATTCCGAAATATGTTTCAAAAGGTTGATGGTGTCGTTGGTATCAGCCCGCGCCATGCCAGCAGTCGGTTCGTCGAGCAATAACAATTTTGGCTCCTGCACCAGACACATGGCCATTTCCAGCCTGCGCTTGTCGCCCCGTGACAAAGCCCCACCACGCATGTTCAATTTGCCATTCATGCCCATGTCATTCAACACATGTTCGGCCTGATCGCGGATTTCAGAATCTTTTGACACACGCGCAAAAGCGTTAATCTTAAACGCTCCGTCGCGATGGGCGTAACAGGGGATCATCACGTTTTCCAACACTGTCATTTCGGTAAATATTTCCGGCGTTTGAAATACCCGTGAAATACCCAGCTGATTGATCTGGTGGGGTTTTTTACCCAAAACAGCCTGACCTTCAAACAGCACCGAGCCGGTATCCGGTTTCAGCTTGCCAATCAGACAGTTCAGAAAAGTTGACTTGCCCGCCCCGTTTGGGCCGATGATGGCGTGCAAAGAGCCTTTGTCGATATTCAGGTCAACATTGTTCAGCGCGTGTAACCCGCCAAAATGTTTGTTGACGTTGCTTACTTCGAGAATGCCCATCCCTTAAGCCTCCCGCTTTGCTATACGCCGGAACAATTTGCCGATGCGTTTGGAGCCGTCAACCAGCCCGCCGGGCAAAAAGATCACCACAATCATAAACAAAGCACCCAATGTCAGGTGCCAGCCTTTGCCAACAAACGGATAGACAATGGCAACAACAAAACCTTCCGTCCAACCCGGCAAGAAAGCAAACCAGCCTTGCAAGACAACTTCGTTGATTTTAGACAGTATATTCTCAAGATATTTGATGAAAACCGCACCAAGAATGGGGCCGGTCAGGGTTCCCAATCCGCCAAGCACCACCATCAGCACCACTTCGCCGCCGACGGTCCATTGCATACGTTCAGCCCCTGCAAGCGGGTCCATCGTTGCCAGCAACCCGCCCGCCAATCCGGCAAACATGCCCGAAATAACAAAAGCAGCAAGCGTATAGGGCCGTGAACTGATGCCCGTATAATTAAGCCGCGTCTGGTTGGTTTTTATCGCTCGCAACATCATACCAAACGGCGAGCGAAAAATCCGCATCGCAATATAGAATGACAGGATAAGCAGCAAAGCACTGACATAAAACCCGTAATTGAATTGTAATTCATACCCCAGAAAAGTCGGGTTCCAGAATACTTCTTTCATCTCCAAACCAAAAAAATTGGTGGATGGCAGGGTGCCTTCGGGCGGCGCTGCATCCAATATACGCGGATCATCTAGGCGCAATTGCAGGCCGGTTTCGCCGTTGGTCAGCGGGGTTAGCACCGAATAAGCCATGTTATAGCTCATTTGCGCAAAAGCCAGCGTCAGGATCGAGAAATAAATCCCCGAGCGGCGCAGGCTAATATAGCCGATAATCAGCGAAAATATTCCAGCCATGACAACTGCGAGAATAAGGGCGGGAATGATGTTCATGGTCAGAAGTTTGAACATCCAGACCGCTGCGTAAGACCCCACACCCAAAAAGGCCGCATGGCCAAAAGACAGGTATCCGGTCAGGCCAAACAGGATATTAAACCCGATTGCAAAAATGCCATAAATCGCAAACCGCTGCATCAGGTCAGGATAAGCAGCGCCAGTCGGGGCCAATAGCACCGGTGCCAACAATACAATGATTGCAAAGATCAGCAGGGTCCGTTTGTCGTTATACTTTGCCATTGATCTAATCCTCCATGATGCCGGCTTTGCCAAGCAGGCCCCTTGGCCGCACCAGCAATACTATTACAGCCACCAGATAGATGATGATCTGGTCAATCGCGGGCAAGCCAACCCCCGCGAAAAAGTTTTTAATTTCAGGCATAGAAGCAAAGCTTTCAAGCACGCCAAGCAAAAACCCGGCCAGCACAGCGCCGGGCAGGCTGCCCATGCCGCCAACCACAACCACCACAAAGCTCAGCACCAGAAAATCCATACCCATTTGATAATTTGGCGGATTTATTGGCGTATACATCACGCCTGCCAGACCCGCCACAGCCGCAGCTACGCCAAACATTATGGTAAAGCGGCGGTCAATATTGATGCCCAACAAACCCACGGTTTCGCGATCAGCCATGCCGGCGCGCACCACCATGCCAAAGGTGGTAAAGCGCAGGAACGCAAACACACCGGCGATAATCGATACCGAGAAAGCAAAATAGATCAGCCGCCAATAGGGGTAAATGATGGTGTCTTGGGCAAAGCCGATCATCACGCCAATATCCATAGACCCAAAAAACGCTTGCGGTGCAGCTTGAGGAATAGGATTCGCACCAAAAAATGCTTTGATAATTTCCTGAATAACAATCGCCAACCCAAAGGTCACCAGTATCTGGTCCGCATGGGGGCGGTTATAGAAATGTTTAATCAGGCCTCGCTCCATAGTAATCCCGATCAGGATCATTACCGGAATGGCCATTGCAATGGAAAGCGGCACCGACCAATCCAGTAAAGCGGTGCCAAAGTCGCCGAACCAGACCTCAATATAAGGCGTTTTTACCTTCAGTGGATTGCCAAGAAAATCGGTTTTTGTCGGGTCGATCGTTATCTGCGCAATCGACAGAATTTTAGAAAATGTCACCGCGCAAAATGCGCCAAGCATAAATAACGCACCATGGGCAAAATTGACCACGCCAAGTGTGCCGAAGATCAAGGTCAGGCCAAGCGCAATCAGCGCATAAGCACTGCCTTTGTCCAAGCCGTTGATAAATTGAAGAAGTAAGGCGTCCATGACCTGCTCCGGTTATGTCAGAAATTGTAAAATCTGCGATATGCAGAATTCCGGCCGCCACAAAATTTGCAGCGACCGACATCTTTTATCAGGAAAGCTTAGCTGCCGGGGTTGCAAACACCCAAGGCACCGCCAGCAAACAGCGGGTGATCCACAGGATACTCAACCTGTGCGCGCGGTGTAACCTCAACAATTTCCAAAAGGTCAAATTCGGATGTCGGGTTTTCTTTCCCGCGCACCACAAGAACGTCTTTGAAACACTGGTGATCGCCCGCACGGTAATGCGTAGGACCATTGCCCAAACCGTCAAAGTCAAAGCCTTCAAGCGCTTCGGCAACACCACATGGGTTGTGGGTTCCGGCGCGTTCGCAGGCGTCTGCATAAAGCATAATCTGACAATAAACAGTGTGTGCCGCCTGAGATGGCGGGAAGCCGTATTCCTGACCAAATGATTGAACAAAAGCTTTTGAACCTTCATCCTGTAACGACCAGTGCCAGTTGGTTGATCCGTAGATGCCTTTCACATTTTCACCAGCACCACGGGCCATCAGGCGCGAATAAAGCGGCACAACAATTTCAAAGTTTTTGTCGTTGACCAATCTGTCTCGCAGGCCAAACTGAACCGCAGAAGTCAGAGAGTTGATCATGTTGCCGCCGTAATGGTTCAACACCAGAATATCAGCGCCAGAATTCAGTACAGGCGCAATATAGGAGCTGAAATCGGTGGCGGTCAGGGGTGTTAACACGTTGGCAACAGTTGACCAGCCTTTGGCCTCCGTCGCAGCCTGAACCGATTCCTGCGTGGTCCAGCCCCAGTTGTAATCGGCCGTCAAGTGATAAGCGACACGATCACTGCCATAAGCTTTTTCCAGCACCGGAGCCAAAGCAGCACCCGACATATAGCTGTTGAAGAAATGGCGGAAACCATTGGCTTTTTTGTCTTTGCCGGTGGTGTCGTTTGAGTGGGTCAAGCCTGCCATGAAGATAACGCCAGCTTCTTGGCACAAGGCCTGAACTGCTACCGCAACACCTGAACTTGAGCCACCGGTAATCATTACCGCGCCGTCTTTCTGGATCATGGATTGTGCAGAGGCACGCGCCGCGTCAGATTTGGTCTGGGTGTCGCCTGTAACATAGACAATTTCTTTGCCCAGAATACCATTGCCCTGCAACGCATTGCTTGAGAATGTGTTCATCATTCCGCCGTCGCCATGCCCGTTTAAGTGGTCTACGGCAAGCAAATAAGCGCGCAGCTCATCCGCGCCCTCATCAGCATATGCGCCAGATTGGGGAACGTTAAAACCAAGGGTAACCGTGCTGCCGGTTGGCGCGTTGGTATACCCTGAGTCGGTGCCAGCAGTTAGAATTGTCGGCATTGCCATACCCGCGCCAATAACAGCACCGGATTTAAGCAACCCACGACGGTTCATTTGAAATTTTGACATGAATAACCTCCCATTCGTGTCGGTTTGTGACCGAAAATCGGTCGGCCATGATGGCCCAAGGTTATTCTGGCGCAGTTTGTTAACTTTGCAATAACTTATTGTGTTTATGTGATTTTTTTGTAAATTGTTTATTAACTGACATTAAGGTATTGTAAATTAATTTACATTGCAGCGCGGCAAAAGGTTGAAAACACATGCGAAAATCACTTGCAGGCACCCGTGTCCGTGAAGCCCGCCGGAAGTCCGGTATGACCCAAAAAGCCTTGGCTGAGGCGGCTTCCATCTCTGCAAGCTATCTTAATTTGATCGAACACAACCGGCGGGCGGTTGCCGGCAAGGTCTTGTTGGGCATCGCAAGGGCGTTATCAGTGCCGGTAACCGCTTTGACCGATGGCGCAGAATCAGCGCTGTTGGGTGATCTGCACGAGGCCGCCGCCCACAGGTCCGATGCCAATATCGAAACCGAATCCGTTGATGAATTGATCTCTCGGTATCCGGGTTGGGCGGGTTTGCTGGCGGGGCTTTACCGCCAATCAAAAGATCAGGAAACCGCGATTGCCGCCTTGTCGGATCGGCTGACCCATGACCCGTTTCTGGCCGAAAGCCTGCACAGTATGTTGTCAAATATTACTGCCATCCGATCAACATCAAACATTCTTAAAAATATTGATGACATAGAACCGGAACAACAATCCCGTTTTCACAATATTATCCATGAGGAAAGCCGACGGTTAAGCGATGCCGCCCAAGCGCTGGTGACCTATTTCAACCATGCGTCGGACCAATCAGGCGGCTCTGCAACCCCCGAGGAAGAGTTGGACAGGTTTTTGCGCCAGCATGAATACATTTTTCCCGAGCTGGATAACGGCGAGGCAGATATTTCGGACATCCTGACACAAGAATCGATGCTGAATAACACCGAAAGCCGCGAATTGGCCAAAGGGTTCTTAATACTTTATGCCAAAGACGCCGCTCAAATGCCGCTGGCGGCGTTTGCAAAAACCGCCAAAGAATGTGCTTTTAATCCAGATATTCTTGCGCAGCAATTTGATGCGGACCTAGCCAGTATTTTCCGGCGGCTGTCTGGTTTAAAACGGCCGGACATTGATGCGCCGGAGATGGGGTTGATTGTGGTGAATGCAGCCGGGCGCGCGGTGCTGCGCCGACCTTTGCGGAATTTTGCCTTGCCACGCCATGGCAATGCCTGCCCGCGCTGGCCACTGTTTCAGGCGTTTACCCAACCTGATCGCCCGATCACTGCCCTGCTTGACTTGCCCGGGGGTCAACAATTTATCTGTTTGGCTGTCGCCGGTGATATTCGCGGCAAAGGTTTTGGCACGCTGCCGGAATATCAGGCATCGATGCTGTTTATAGCATCCGAGGTTCTGCCAGTGGTTAAAAGCTGGTTGCCAGCCACTGGCACCGCCCAAAAAATCGGCATAAGCTGCCGGATATGCCCGCGTGCCAACTGCCCGGTTCGTGCCGAACCCCAAATTCTTGCTTCGGTTTCAGAAATTTTGTAACCAAATCACAAGGCTCCCGCCCTTTGGTTGGGCATGGCCTCGCGATGCTCGGCTTTGGGTGCAATGCCACAGATTTTCGACAACACCCTTGCTCTGGCCGTGCAGGGACGCCTACACTGCCATCAAAGTGGAGCAGTGATTTGTCAAAATGCGTATTAATCGTTGAAGATGAGCCAAATATAGTTGAGTCCCTGTCTTTTCTGCTGGGCCGTGAGGGTCTGGAAGTTCATGCTGAAAATGATGGCGCGGCGGCCATGGAACAGATCGAGACCATCAAACCTGACCTGGTTATTCTGGATGCGATGCTGCCCAACCGCTCAGGCTTTGATATTCTGCGTGACATTCAAGCCAGCCAGACGGCGATGCCCATGGTGCTGATGTTAACCGCCAAAGGCCAGCCGCGAGACCGACAAATGGCTGAGGAAATCGGGGTTGATCTTTTTATGACCAAGCCGTTTTCCAATTCTGAAATCATTACGGAAATTCGCAGGTTGCTGGGCATATGAACACGCCGCAAAAACCGGATCTGGCAAAAAGCGCTTATCGCCGAAAAAAGATCAAAGATGCAGCGCTTGTTTTGCCGCTTTTGGGGGCGTTTTTGCTGGCCTCGCCGATCATTACGGTTTTTGCCACTGACGGATATATATTTGGTCTGCCTTTGCCATTTGTCTATATTTTTGGCGTCTGGATGTTTCTGGTGATTGCGGCGCGGCGATTGGCTCGGCTGCTAAGCGAGCCGTAAATGCTAACCTTTAACACGCTTCTGGCAATTAGCCTTGGCTATGTGGTGATGTTGTTTGGTATTGCGTTCTGGGCAGAACATCGCGCCAATGCCGGCAGGCTTGGCTGGCTACGCTCGCCCATCGTTTATACGCTGAGCATTTCGGTTTACTGCACCGCATGGACATTTTACGGCGCGGTGGGTTCAGCGGCGCGTAACGGGCTGGAATTTGTCACCATCTATCTTGGCCCAACGCTGGTGTTTATTGGCTGGTGGTGGTTGTTACGTAAGTTATTACGTATTGGCCGGGCGCAGCGCATTACCTCTATTGCTGATCTGATTTCATCGCGCTATGGCAAAAGCACCACATTGGCCGTGTTGGTCACCCTGCTGGCGGTGATCGGATCAACGCCCTATATCGCCCTACAACTGCAATCTATTACCCTTAGCTTTTCGGTGTTTGCCGAAGATGGCGGCAATGCCAATTACACCGCTTTTTGGGTGGCGGTCGGGCTGGCGGTGTTTACAATTGTGTTTGGCACCCGCAATGTTGATGCCAATGAGCGCCATCACGGCGTGGTCACAGCGATTGCCATTGAAGCCATTGTCAAATTGCTGGCCCTGCTTTCGGTAGGGATATTTGTGGTTTGGGGTTTTGCGGGCGGCTTGCCGGAAATATTCGCCATGGCCAGCGATAATATGTTGAACACCGAAACCATCTTTACCTCACGCTGGATCACGCTAACATTTTTATCCGCTGCTGCCATCATCACGCTGCCGCGCATGTTTCAAGTGATGGTGGTTGAAAACGCTGACGAAAAACATCTGGCCACCGCAAGCTGGGCCTTTCCGGGCTATTTGTTGTTAATGAGCCTGTTTGTGCTGCCCATCGCCATTGCCGGCAATGCGTTATTACCTGCGGGTTCCAACCCTGATCTATATGTGCTGACTGTGCCGCTAAATCAGGGCAAAGATACATTGGCGTTGTTTGCCTTTCTTGGCGGGTTTTCTTCGGCGACTTCGATGGTGATTATCGCAGCGATTGCCTTATCTACCATGGTTTCCAACCACATTATTACGCCACTTTGGTTGTCTTTTAGCCCGTCGCGCACCGCAACCAGCGGTGATATCCGCAGCGTCTTGCTGTTGTCGCGTCGCCTCAGCATTGCCGGAATTTTGCTGCTCGGGTATTTTTACTTTCGGATCACCGGAGGCTCCGCAGCGCTGGCCTCAATCGGGTTAATTGCATTTGCGGGAACCAGTCAGGTCATGCCCAGCCTTTTGGGGGGCTTGTTCTGGCGTGGTGCGACCCGTTCAGGCGCGCTTATCGGGCTTTCTGCTGGGTCTTTTGTTTGGGCATATACATTGTTTTTACCCAGCTTTGAGGGCGCATTTCTGTTATCAAATTCCGTGATTGAAAACGGCCTGTTTGGCATTTCGGCGTTACGTCCTTACGCGTTGTTCGGGCTTAGCGATTATGACCCGCTGGTGCATTCCATGTTCTGGTCCATGACCATTAATGTATTTTTGTTTGTGACCGTGTCTTTGCTTTCAACCCCGCGACCATTGGAACGAATTCAATCATCACAATTTGTTGACGTATTTCGTTTGAACACGGAAATTGGCGGTTATCTGGTTTCACGAACCGCCACCTCCGAAGATCTGTTTACTCTTGCCCAGCGGATCTTGGGCACCAATCCCGCCCATCGTTTGTTTAGCGATATGGCCTTGGAACAAGGTAAAACCAGCGGCTTGCCTGACCCCACCGATGATTTTGTGCAAAAAATAGAACGGGAGCTTGCCGGTTCGGTTGGTGCGGCGTCAGCCCATGCCATGGTCAGCCAAATCGCCGGTGGCGGCACGGTCTCTGTGGACGAGTTGATGAAAATCGCTGATGAAACCGCCCAGATCGTTGAATATTCCCAGCAATTGGAAAATCAGTCGCGGCGGCTGGAGGAATCAACCCATCAGCTGCGCCATGCCAATACTCGCCTGACCGAACTTGGCGCCCAGAAAGATGCTTTTTTAAGCCAAGTCAGCCATGAACTGCGCACCCCGATGACCTCAATCCGGTCGTTTTCGGAAATTTTACGCGAAACCGACCAGATTGACAGTGAGCAAGCCCAAAGATTTCTGGGGATTATTCAGGAAGAAAGCCAGCGATTGACACGATTGTTGGACGAAATTCTTGATTTAAGCCATTTGGAAAGCGGGCGGGGTAACCTGAAAATCGAGGATGTGAACCTTGGTGAAGTCGTCGAGCGTTCAATCAACAGCACCCGTGGACTGATTGCAGAAGCAGGCGTTACCATCACGCTGAACCTGCCGGAAAAACCGGTTATTGTCTCGGCCAGCTTTGACAGGCTTTCGCAGGTTTTTATTAACCTTATCACCAATGCCATCAAATACGGCCATACGGAAAACCCGCAAATAACCATAACCGCGCGCGCCATTGGCAAGCTGGCCTTGATTGGCATTCGCGACAACGGCAAAGGCATCCCTGCCAAAGATTTTGACAAAGTATTCGAAAAATTCGCACGCTTGTCAGAATCCGCGCTGGCAGGCAGTGCCGGACTTGGCTTGCCAATCAGCCGGGAAATCATGCGTAACCTGGATGGCAGCCTGACATTGGAACCCAGCAAACACGGCGCGGTTTTTCGGGTAAGCTTACCGCTGGCCAAGACCTGATATTCACGTCCGGTCGAGAACATGTGACCCCGTGAAATATAAAAAATCCCTATATCAAAGCTAACGCAACAACAGACCAAGGGGATAAATATGCTTAACCGTCGCACTTTTCTTGCAAGCACCGCTGCTTTTACCGGTGTCACAGTGCTGGCCGGAATAACCAGTAGCCAAGCCGCTGAAAATTTCGAAATCACCCGATCCGATGCTGAATGGCGTCAGATCCTTAACCCGGGCCAATTTGCTGTGCTACGCCAAGAAGGCACCGAGCGACCATTTTCCAATAGCCTGAAAGGCTATAGCAGCCCGCTTTTGGCTGAAAGTCGCGATGGCACTTATCATTGTGCGGGCTGCGATCTGGCGGTTTTTCAATCCGAAACCAAATTTGACAGCCGCACCGGCTGGCCCAGCTTTTGGGATTATATTCCGGGCAATGTCGGCTTTAAACCGGATAACACTCTGTTTTCTCGCCGCACCGAGGAACATTGCCGCCGCTGTGGCGGGCATTTGGGCCATGTGTTTGATGACGGCCCAGCCCCGACCGGAAAACGGCATTGTATCAATGGTTTAGCGATGACATTTACGGCAGCTTGATTAAGGATCGGTGCGTGGTTGCCACGCACCGTTACCGCCCTCGCCATTTATCCAGAATATACCGGCCAACCATCAAATCCAGATGCGCGCCACCGCCGTTTTTGAACAGGGTAATATCGCGGCTTGAAACGCGCCCAACGCCGCCATTTGCCAGATCATAAAAATCCCCCAGAATATCGCTGCGTTGAATGACGCCGTTTTTTAGCGGTATTTTCAGCTCTCCGATATGGTCCAGCGTGGTTTCAATGCTGTCTACAAATATTTTGCTACGGCACATAGCAGTATCATCGGTTTCGCGCATATCAGGCTTAAACGCCCCGATCAGGTCCAGATGTTGGCCTTCTTGCAGCCATTCGCCCAAGACCACCGGAGTGCTCGACATCGTGGCGCAAGAAATAATATCTGCCGTTTCGACCGAGGCTCGCAGGTTTTCCACCGCAGCAATTCCGGTGCGTTTTGCCAGCGCCTTGGCTGTGTCGAAATTTCGACCCCAAATCGTAATGTCAGCCTCGGGCAACCATGCCCGATAGGCATCGATCAGCGATGTGGCCACGGTGCCGGTGCCAACAATCAAAATATGTTCGGCACCGGGTCGCGCCAAAAGTTTAGCACCCAGCAAGCTGTCAGCGACGGTTTTCCATTTAGTAACAAGACTGCTCTCGATGATCGCCTCAACCGCGCCGGTGTTGTCATTAAAAAGCAACATCGCCCCGTGCACGCTGGATGTATTTCGCCGGGTGTTGCCCGGGAAAACAGTCACGGACTTTACTGCGATACCAATGCCGTCTATCCACGCCACCCGTGACAATAATGTGTCATCGCCCCGTATGACAAATTGGTCTGAAATCTGGGCTTTGTTGCCACGGTGCCCCGTCAGCAACACGTCTGTCAGACTGTTCCAACCCAGAACCGGGTCCATGTCTTCAAATGCGATATAAGGAATTTGGGTCAAGTTTGCCTCCGGCTGCACAAAATCGGTCGGTTTCCAACTTGACACATCTGTGCCAAAGCGCCAAAGCTAAAATCGTAAGGTTCCCCATTGGACGCGAAGCGTTCGGGGATGAAACGGGAATGCGATGAGGGATGACCTGAAACAGGGCCCAAAGCCGCAGCCGCCCCCGCGACTGTATGTGGTTGGCGCGCATCATATGCCACTGGGTAATACCCGGGAAGGCGATGCAGCCAATAACCATAAGCCAGGAGACCGGCCTTGCAAAACGTCAACCGCTGTCGGGTGAGACAGCTTAGGAGAACTGAAAATGAATATTGCAACCAAAACCGCAACCCGTGCCGATACCGATATTTTAGCGATCGTATTTGTCGGCCTGCTTGGCATGACAATCCTGTTTGCAGCAGGATTTGTGCAAGCCGATGCCTTACATGCGGTAACCCATGATCTGCGCCACGCAACCGGCTTTGCCTGCCACTAAACTATGTTGAAAAAACTGCTAACCAGCGCCATGTTCGCTGGTGTTGCAGCGGGGCTGATTGCCGCCGCGCTGCAAATCATGTTGCTTGTCCCGATTATTCTTGAGGCAGAAGAATACGAGACCGGCGCGAAAGTTCATTTTGAAATGGCTGTGGAAACAACAGCAGAAATCGCTGTTGGCGAAGTTGATGCAGCAAGCAAAAGCTTGTTCTCAGCGCGCAATATTCAGACCATATCATGGACCGTCGGAACCTATTTTGGCTTGGCCTTGATCCTTGTCGCCGCGTTTGGCTTTGCCAGCAGGCATGGAATATCTGTGTCGGCGCGCTCAGGCATATTATGGGGTTTTGCCGGATTTATTGCCATGCATCTGGCCCCCGCCATGGGGCTTTCGCCGGAATTGCCGGGTATTCCGGCAGCGGATTTGTTTGATCGTCAACTTTGGTGGAGCGCGACTGTGCTGGCCACAGCACTTGGCCTTGCTGCAATTGCTTTTGGTAAAAACTGGGGGCTTTGGGCGGTTGGTATTGCCCTGATTGCAGCACCACATGTGATCGGCGCGCCATTGCCTGTTGCGTATGGCGGCGTGGTTCCGCCCGAGCTGGCCGGTCAATTTGCCAGCCGCAGCATCGCGGCAGGTGCGGTGGGCTGGGTTAGCCTTGGCCTGTTTGCCGGTTATTTCTGGCAAAGGTCAGACATGTAAATGTAGGGTGCGTGGTTTCCACGCACCGTTACCCGCCCGCAAACCGCGCTTCCAATTCTACCCGGGTTTCATCGCTGATTTTGGCGAATAACACCTCGGGCACCTCGAACGCCTGCCCAAAGGGCATCGCATTCAAATCCTTATCCAAATCATCGGGCCAGCCTGCATCACTTGCACCCATCGCTGCCAGAATTTTTGCCGAGGCATCGGGTATAAAAGGCGCGGATAGCACCCCGTAAAGCCGGATCAGGTTTAAGGCAAACCGGACGGTTGCCGCCGCTGCCTCTGGGTCTTGTTTATAAACGCTCCACGGTGCGGCGGCTTGCAGGTATTCATTGCCTGCAACCCAGATGGCGCGTAATTCCACGGTCGCTTTGCGCAGCTCAATCGATTCCATGTGGTTTTGATATGCGGTCAGGCGTTTGGCGATTTCAGCTGTTACCTTTGCTTCGTCCGCGCCATATTCGCCACCCTCGGGCACCGCCTCGCCAAATTTACTACGGCAAAACTTGGTCACGCGGGACACAAAATTCCCCAGCACATCCGCCAGATCTTTGTTTACACCGCCTTGAAAACTCTCCCATGTGAAATCGCTGTCACTGCTTTCGGGCGCGTTGCTCAGCAACCACCAGCGCCAGTAATCGGACGGCATGATCTCCAGCGCTTCATTCATAAATATCCCACGACCCTGAGATGTTGAAAACTTCCCGCCCTCATAAGTTAGCCAGTTATAAGATTTTATAAAATCCACCAACTTCCATGGCTCGCCTGAACCCATCAGAGTTGCGGGGAAACTCAGCGTATGGAAGGGCACGTTATCCTTGCCCATGAACTGAACGTAATGCACATCGTCTGCGCCTTTATCCGTGCGCCACCAGCTTTCCCAAGCCTCGTCATCCAGCCCGTTGGCATCCGCCCACTCGGCTGTCGCGGCGATATATTCAATCGGGGCATCAAACCAAACATAGAAAACCTTGCCTTCCATGCCTGACCAAGGCCCGCCTTCATATTGCACCGGCACCCCCCATTCAAGATCACGTGTTATACCACGATCGCGCAAACCGTCGCCATCATGCAGCCATTTCTTGGCAATCGAGGTCGAAAGAATAGGCCAGCCTTTTTGGCTGTCGATCCATTTATCCAACTGATCTCGCATGGTGGATTGTTTCAGATACAAATGTCTGGTTTCACGCACTTCCAGATCAGTTGACCCCGATATGGCGGATCGCGGATTGATCAGATCGGTTGGATCAAGCTGTTTGGTGCAGTTTTCGCACTGGTCACCCCGCGCATTTTCAAACCCACAATTCGGGCAGGTACCTTCAATATACCGATCCGGCAAATAACGGCCGTCAGCGTTGGAATAAACCTGTTTTTCACTGACTTCATCGATCAGGCCATTTTCGGCAAGTTTACTGGCAAAATGCTGGGTCAATACGCGATTGCGTTCCGAACTGCTGCGCCCAAAATAATCAAATGACAGGCGAAACCCGTCAGCAAGGTCTTTTTGAACTTCCCACATATCCGCGCAAAATTCGGCAACGTCACGGTTGGTTTTAGCTGCTGCCAATTCTGCTGGTGTGCCGTGTTCGTCAGTTGCGCAAATGAACATCACCTCATGGCCGCGCAGCCGCATATAGCGCGCATAAGCATCTGAAGGCAGTTGTGAGCCAACCAGATTGCCCAGATGTTTGATGCCATTAATATACGGAAGTGCAGAAGTAATGAGGATTCTAGCCATGGACGTGCCTTTGATTGGGTTTGAACCCATTTAGACTATGCAACAGGCAACCGCTAGCGTAATTTAAGCAGGCTTTTGCGCATGAAAAATCACATATTCGCGCCTGCCGTTGGCAAAATCATCATAGATCCATGATTCCTTGGTGCCGGCCCAAAGCCGCGCAAACCGGCGCAATCCAAAGGGAAAACGGGTGTTGATTTGCTCCACCCGACGGGCATTGTCGGCATCCAGCCCTTTGACCACGTTTTGTGTGATATTGGTTGAGGTGATGCTTTCAAACTTGGCCGCCTTTAATTCCTCTAGCCAAAGCTTCATTTCCTCAGCGCTATCAGAACCTGACGGGGTAAAATCTGTGTAAAGAAAACTGCCGCCAGGTTGCAAAACCCGCATCACTTCGCGAAAAAACTGCACCCGATCTGGATAACAATGGGAACTTTCAACATTGGTCACCGCATCGAATTCGCCGTCTGGAAACGGCATATCCATGGCATTTCCCTGTTGATAGCTCAGGCCATCAATACCGGTGCTGTTTTTCTGACAAATCGCCACAGCGGTGCTGGCGAAATCCATGCCCACAGTTTCACGAGGCTTCAGATAACAATGCATATAAGACGATCCACCACCGCGCCCAGTTCCGACATCCAGCAATTTTTTACCAGTCAGATCAATTTGCGAGGCCACCGCATGGTAAAGCTGCGCGCAATAGCGCTCAACCTCATCCCTGGGCGATAATTCGGGATTATCAGAGGGATCGTCATAAGCAAATCCATAATTCATAAACCGCCAATCATCGGCATTTTTGAACGCCCAGCCCAGAAATTCATACATATACTTGGCGCGTTTGCCAAAAAATACTTTGCGTTCGCGCATGGCTTTGCGGGTAGTTGTTTGAACGTTTTCCAATGATTTACGCCTTGATTTAGTTCGTTGTTAACAGTTGATAAGCGTTGGAAACCGCAAAAGATATCATTTTCTAGAGTTTTCCAAACCTGCATTGGTTATTGGCCAAAAGGCTTGGAAACCCGCAGTTGAAGGGTTTCAACACCGGGATTAAAAGGCGCAATATCGCCATTAGAGCGGTGATCAAATGACAATGAAACTTGCCAGTCATTCTTCATGCGGACCCCGAATTCAATGCCCGACCTGAATTCCAATGGCAAACCAAGATCAATCTCATTGCCGCGCGCATAAAGCCCCGGCGCAAAATAAAACCCAGCAAAAGTATCCAAATTGCCAATTTCAATATCAAATTGTTGATAAAGGCCAAAACCGGCCCAAAGCCCACCCTGATCAGTGATCGAAAAATCAAACATCGGGTTAACCCGCCCCCATTTTTGTGGCAAAGCATAGCTCAGCCGCAATTCTTGCCCGATCGTTTCACCTTCAAACCGCAGAAGCCCCCCCGAAATAACAATCCGGTTGCCAAAATCGGCACGTTTGACATTAAAGCCCTCACGCTCAAAGCCCTCTCCGAATAGGCTCATCACCAGAAAAAGCACCGCCAAACGTCCGTCCATTTTAATTCTCTTTTTGTAAAAAATTGATTTTGATGTCATGTTTCAAATATGATCTAGTATCAGTTCAATATCGCAACCTCAAAGGATTTCCCCGTGACCATCAAATTTCTTCATACCATGGTGCGGGTCAAAGACCTTGATGCCTCAATGCATTTTTATCGTGACCTGCTTGGGCTAGAGGAAACCAAACGCTATGAAAGCAAAAGCGGGCGGTTCACCTTGGTTTTTTTAGCTTGCCCCGGCCAACCCGAAACCCCGATAGAGCTGACATACAATTGGGATGGCGACGATCAGTTGCCAGATGACAGCCGCCATTTTGGCCATTTGGCCTTTGCAGTCGATAATATTTATGAATTTTGCCAGATGCTGATGGATAACGGCGTGACCATTAATCGGCCACCCCGCGAAGGACATATGGCTTTTGTGCGTTCGCCCGACAATATTTCAATCGAGCTTTTGCAAAGCGGCGATAATCTGCCCGTTGCAGAACCATGGGCCAGCATGAAAAATACCGGAATATGGTGACGAACCGGTTTTATGTCATTGCCGCTGCAATTTTTTTTGCCGGGCCGTCTTATGGCATGTGCCGACAAGCATTGGCGCTGGGGCTTGATGTTTCCTCATCGGTTGATGCAGGCGAATATGCGGCCCAGATTGACGGATTAGCACAAGCGCTAGATGATGTTCAGGTGCGCCGTGCCCTCATCGGCACCAATGCAGGCCATGTGGCGCTTTTGGTTTACGAATGGGGCGGAAGAAGCCAGCAAACCATCATTCAGCCTTGGCTGGAAATCACAGATAATGCTTTGGTTGATCAAGTCATTAACACATTGCGAAATCATAATCGTAGTTTTGGCGGCCAGCCAACTGCCTTGGGCCACGCCATGGGGTTTGGCGCGGTTCAGCTGGCCCAAAACCCCGATTGTGACCGCCAGACACTGGATATATCCGGTGACGGGCTGAATAATGACGGCTTTCGGCCAAAACAAGCGATCCTGAACAATGACTTTACTGACATTACTGTGAACGGTTTGGTGATCGGGGGGGCAGACGCAGATGCGCTTACCAGCTATTATCAGCAAGAAGTTATCTATGGGTTCGGGTCTTTTGTTGAAATCGCCAATGGTTATAATGATTATGCCCGCGCCATGAAACGCAAATTGCTGCGGGAATTGACCGTGATTGCCGTTAGCCAATTGGAGCTGGAATAATGCTGAAAACACTGACCGCATGTTTTACCTTTTTTACCGCGCCAGTTGTGGCCTGCGAATTGGCAGTGGTTTTGGCGATTGATGTTTCCAGCAGCATTAGCGGCGGCGAATACCGGTTTCAGGTGGATGGGCTGGCCGAAGCATTGATGCAACCCGAGGTGCAAAACGTGTTGTTAACCGACCAGATCGCCTTGGCAGTGGTGCAATGGTCCGGTGATGATGAACAAGAATTGTCGATCTCTTGGCGCCGAATGCTTTCCGCAGCCGAAATCAGGGATTTTGCCCAACAGGTCCGCAGTATGGATCGCAAATGGGATGAAGGTCGCACCGCCATTGGCAACGCCATTACCTTTTCCGCGGCGCAATTTGATGCAGTGCGCGATTGCAAGCGCCGCGTCATTGATATTTCCGGCGATGGTGCCTCAAATTCAGGGCTTGAAACCTCCAGCCAGCGGTTAATTGCACAGAATGCCGGAATTGAAATCAACGGGCTTGCCATTGATCGGGTTGGCGTTGCCATCACTTCGTTTTTCGAACGTTTTGTGGTTACACGGGGCGGCTTTGTTATGACCTCGCGCGGCTATAGCGATTACCCAAGGGTGATACGGGCAAAGCTGCTGCGGGAATTTGTGAAGCCAAGCAGTTAGGGTCAAGTTGATTTCTATCTTTCGTAATGATCCATCGGAGGGGACAAAATAAAAAACCTCTGCTAGCCCTTTCAGAATCGTCCAAAACCCCCTATATATAAACCGTCCCTTCGGGGAATATGGTGATAAACGCGCATGTAATAGACGGTTCGGACCCGGGGGCGGTACCCGG